>CAZGKE010000007.1:0-2959 GCA_964526035.1 uncultured Gammaproteobacteria bacterium
AGGTCGGGGTAAGCGCAGAGCACCCCGACGGTTCCTGGGGTTCCTGGCGCTGCGCCATGTCGGGGTTCGTGCCTCACCCCTCCCGACGGTTGGGTCTCGCCATCGCCTGCGTGGAACCGTGCGTCCTTCGCGGGCTAGCCCGCACTTCCAACCAACGTCCGTAGCAGGAGGGTTGTGAGAGATGCGGGCTCGCTCAGGGCGCTTCGCCGTGGTGGGCCTGCTGTTCCAGGCGCAGCTTGAGGCTGTCATCGAGTTTGAGCTGGCGCGCCAGCTCGTGCAGGTAGCTGCGCTCCATGAAGTTCTGGTCGTCGACGGTGAGCACGCTGGCCAGATAGACCTCGGCTGCAAGCTCCGGAGAGTCGGCGCGTGCGGCGATCTCTGCCGGGTCGAGCGGCTTGGCGAGTTCAGCCCGCAACCAGGCGCGCAGTTCCTCGCCTTCAGATGATTTGGAGAGCCCTTCCTCGATCAGCGCGCGCTCGCGATCGTCTATGTGGCCGTCGGCCTTCGCGGCCGCAACGATGGCAGCCAGCAGCACGCGGCTGTGGTGCTCCTGTTCGGGGGCTGAGATGCGGTCCACGGTCCGGGGTTCCGCGGCGGCAGTGCTGCCGGCACCGGCCTTGTCGCTGCGCCAGCTGCCGTAGGCCTTGTAGGCAAGGAAGCCGAGCGCAGCCAGGCCGCCGACGCGGCGGATGCTGCGGTTGCCCAGCAGAAGCGCGGCCGCGCCACCCGCCAGCGCGCCCTTGCCGAATCCGGTTGCCGAAAGCTTGCCCTGTTCGTTGCGCTCAGCCAGGCCGCCCTTTTCGAGGCCGGACTGCGCGGTACCGAGCAGATGATCGAGAAAGCTGCGTGAGCTCATGCCTTGTCCTGTTTCGGATGAGCCTTTGACTTTCGGTCATCGACGAAGCGGGTGCAAGCGCCGGAAGTCCTGGTGGCCTTTTGCAGGCCACTAGAACCGCCACGTCATGCGTGCGTAGACGTCGCGATCAACGCGGGCCTGCAGCGCGCTGGCGGGGACCTCGATCTCGCGGCGCCAGCGCCAGCGGGCGTCGACCGACAGCTTCGGATGGGCGCGCCACAGCCAGCGCAGTTCACCCAGTGCGTCGTTGTTGCGGAAATCGCTGGACACCAGCCATCCCGCCTGGGCACGTCCCCAGACCATACCAAGCGACTGGGTGCGACCCGGACCTTCGACATCAAGCTCGACCTGCCAGCCGTTGCCGCCTGTTTCGCCGGGCGTGTTGGGCGCATGGCCGACTTCGCCGCCGAGCAGAACGCGGCTGCCGGCCGCGCCCAGCGGCCATGCCGCGGTGGCGCGCGCGGTCAGCGTCAGGTAATCGTCGCGCGACGCTGCAGAACCGCCTGCATCTTCCAGCGCATCCGGATACCAGTGCACGCCGACCGCGCGCTGGATGAAAGGGCCCAAGGCAGCCCTCCAATCAATGCCGAATGAGGCGGCGACGCGGCTGCCACTGGCGCTGAAATCGAGAGGCGCTCGATGCACGCTACCCGGGCCGCCCGACGGCATGGCCATCAGCTGCAGACGCGCGGCATTGCCTTCGCCGAGACTGCGCTCCAGTCGCACGCCGTCGGTCCAGTGGATATCGAGATTGGGGCTGTCGTTCTGGCTCAGGCCTTTGCCCTGCAGGGTGGCGAGTGCCTGGGCGGACTGGAAGCGACCGAACTGCACCAGCCAATCGCCGTCCTGCGGTCGCCAGCGCATCCAGAGCTCGTCGAACACGGTGTCGCCGAACGCCGCACCGTTTCGTCCCGGTGCCGCGCGTCGCAGCCAGAGGCGCGTCCCGTCCTGGTCGCCTGCGAAGCGTCCGGCCAGGCGTACGCGAAACTCAAGCGACTGGCCGAATGCGCGCTGCAGCGATACCCGCGCGCGTGCGCGCAGCGCATCATCCTCGCTGTGCACTGCGTTGCGGTCGCTGCGTTCGCTCCAGGTTGCGGACACACGCAGGTCGCCGCCCAGGCGCCAGTCCTCGGTCGCGTCGGCAGGTGCGGAAATGGTCAGCACCGCCGCAAAAGTCGCAATCGACAGGCACCAGTTCATGCTTTCAGCATAGCCGCGAAATTCGCGCGGTCGTGTTGATGTGGATCAAGCGACGACCCGGCCACGCTGCTACCTTGGAACGGATTGATGATCGGGGGGCAGCGTCATGATGGCGAAATCACGCAGCAGCGAGTTCCGCATTCTGTCGCTTTCAGGAGGAGGCTACCTTGGCCTGTACACGGCTGAGGTGCTGGCGGCCATGGAGGACCACGTGGGAGAACCGCTGGCGCGGCGCTTCGATCTGGTGGCCGGCACCTCGGTAGGAGGGATTCTTGCGGTGGCGCTTGCCTTCGAAGTACCGATGCGCGAGCTGTGCACGCTGTTCCGTGAGCACGGCGCGGAAATCTTCTCGCATCGCGCCTTGCCGACCAGTTCGGTGGGACGGCTGCTCGATCTGACCCGAGCGGTGATGGGACCCAAGTACGGCGGCAGCGCGCTGCGCAAGGCGCTCAACGCCAGAATCGGCGAGCGCACGCTGGCCGACGCGCTGCACGCCATGGTGGTGCCGGCAGTCAACGTGACGCGTAGTCACACCAAGGTATTCAAGACGCCACACGCCGACGCCTCCGCCGGAGACGAGCACTTCACGGCAGTCGACGTGGCAATGGCGGCGAGCGCCGCGCCCGCGTATTTCCCGGCGATCAAGCTCGATGGCGAGCTGTACGCCGACGGAGGACTGTTTGCCGTGGCGCCCGATCAGGTGGCCCTGCACGAAGCCATGCACTTCATGGACGCGCGCTCGGATCGGGTGCGCATGCTGTCGGTGGGAACCGCCACCCGCGGGTACCAGCCTGCGGATGGTGTCGAGGCGGATGATGGTGCGGTGGGATGGCTTTCCGATGGACGCTTGATCCTGACCATTGTCGCCGTTCAGCAGCAGCACGTGGTGGCGATGATGGAGGA
>CAZGKE010000007.1:3059-20279 GCA_964526035.1 uncultured Gammaproteobacteria bacterium
GGCTGCGTCCGCGGGGCCGCCTGCTGCTGCGACTGCCGGGCACGTTCAACCGACTGCCGCTGCAGGTCGGCCTGGCGCGTGCGCTGCTCCTGCTGCGGCGCGCGCTGGACAGGCTGCTGGCGCGGTGCCGGGGCCGGAGTGGACCGGGTGGCCGGGGCCGCGCTGCGCGGGGTGGCCTGCACCGGTGCCGGCTGCACGCTGCGTGAGGCAGGCTGACTGGCTCTCTGGCGGACGGGCGTGGTCTGGCGCGGTGCTGCCTGCGGCGCGGATTGCGTGGAGCGCGGTTCGACGCGGGCGGGTGCGGCGCGCTGGCTGGGAACATCGCTACCTCCGCTCGACGCGCGCGGGCTCACCGCCCGTGGCGCCGGGGTGCGTGTCGGCTCGCGGGTGACGGCTCGGCCAGGAGTCGCAGGACCCTTCTGCTCGGTGGCGTCGGCTCGCTGTGCGGGCGCCGGGCGCGTGGTGCGGACGGCGGGCGCGGCGCTATCGCCACGCTGCGGCCGCTGGGTGGCGGTTGGCGCGCGACCGCTCTGTGCGCGAGGGGCAACGGCAGGTGCCGCTTCGCCGGTGCGTCCACGCACCTGCTGGCGATCGACTGGCGCGCTTGCCTGGCTGACGACGCGCAATGGACGCTGTTGTACCGATGCTGCGCTGGCCTGCGCCGTGCGCGCCTGTACCGCCAGCGGTTGTCCCGGCTGGCGCTGCAAGGCCTCCTGGCGGGTGCGGAACGGCGCGTTGACGGCCGCCGCCGCTGGTGCACGGCTGGTTACGGCCTGACGCTGGAACACTTCACGTGTCGGCGTGGACTTGGCCGCCTGCGCCGTGCCGACCAGGCTGCGTGCCGTCGGCGCCACTTGCGCGAGTCGCTGCACTTCGCCGCGGGCGGTGCTGCCTCGAGCGGCGCTGATCAGGCCCTGTTGCACTGCCCGACCACCGGTGAACACCTCCTGCGACACCACCGTGTGTGCCCTCGCATTCTGGCGATGCACGTAGTTCACCTGCGACAGATTGCCGCCGCGCACATAGTGATTGTTGTAGACGTTCACGATCGTGGTGTTGTTGATCACGGTGTTGTGCACGTTGACGCGGGTGAAGTAGTTGCTGCTGACGCCATAGGACGGGAACCACACGTCGCGCGGACCGAGCGGGAACCAGCCGACGGGACGCACGCCGCTGGAAAAGCTCAGGCTCCAGTTGCTGCCGCCGACGAAGGCGACCAGCGCGGGCGAGTACACGGAGCGATAGCTGCGCTGGCTCGGGATCCAGCCCCAGCGGTTGCTGACTTGCACCCAGCGTCCGTAATGGGACACCGAGAAGCCCCAGGGCGCGTCATCCACCCAGGTCCAGCCGAACGGCTCGATCCAGCTCCAGTGGCCGTGGCGGTAGGGCGCCCAGCCGCGGCTCACGCGTGTCGGGAACCACACCGCGCCATAGTCGCGCACCGTGTCCCAGCGGCCGTAGCGGTCGAGCTCGGTGTAGCCGATCAAATCGTCCGAGACGTAGCGCAGCGATGGGGAGTTGTCCATCAGACGGTCGCGGTCAAAGGCGAAGTTGTCGAAGTTGTCGGCACGCGCCGATCCGAGCAGGCGATAGTCGCGCAGGCTGGCATCGTAGAAACGCACCTTCTCGCCCTGACGCAGGTTGAAGCTGGCGCCTTCACCATAGGCCTCGGCTCCGCCCTGCCAGACGGTGACATCGGTGTGGCGGCCGTTGGCGTCGACATCGATGCGGTAGCTGCCCGGCTGGCGGATGACCACGGCCATGGTTGGCGTGGCGATCTCGTAGACCTGGTTCTCCCAGATGCGTCGCACGTAGATGTTGAGGCTGCCTTCGGCGAGGAAGATCTGCGCGTAGGTATCGTCGAGATCGAGGATCTCGGCGCTGCTCAACTGGTCGAGGCGCACGGCTGCGGCACCCAGCTGCAGCTCGACGCGCGAGCGGCTGTCGGCCCACAGCCGGTCACCGCGGATCAGCGGACGGTTGATCACCGCACGCACCCAGTCGTCCTCGCCGGCCGGCGAGAAGCTGACGTCGCCATCGAGGTAGCCGACGCGCGCCACGCGGCCCGGAGGGTCGAGGTAGGCGGCCATTGCCGGCGCCGCGGCAAGCGCGGACAGCATCAGCCCGAACAGCATCGCGGTTGAATGGATTCGCAGTTTCATGATGGATTCCTCAATAGCCGCGGGTTTGCGTGATGGGCCGGCGGGCGGCAGCCGTCGGTTGCAGACATGAAAGCGCTTTGTGCCTGAACGGCAGCTCTTAAAACGCGATTTCGCGAGTCTGCGGACCGTCCCTCGTTCAGCTTTGTGAAGACCGCATGAACTCCCTGAGCCAATCCCGGACGAATGGCATCCGTCCGTTCACGGATCTACCGGCGCTCAGTCCTCCTCGGCGCGCGGCCTGTAGGCTTCGGTGAGGTCCTTCTGGACCTGCGGAGGGACCGGCTCGTAGTGGCTGAACTCCATGCTGTAGCGACCGCGGCCACCGCTGACCGCCTTCAGCTCGTTGGTGTACTCGCGTACTTCGGCCAGCGGCACCTGCGCCTTGACGATGATCTCGCCGCCGCGCAGCGAGTCGGTGCCGTTGATTCGTGCGCGCTTGCTGGCGAGCCCACCGGTGACATCGCCCATATGTTCGTCGGGAACGGTGACATCGAGGTTGACGATCGGCTCCAGCACGATGGCGCGCGCCTTGGCGACGGCATCGAGGAAGGCCTTCTTGCCGGCGCTGACGAAGGCCACTTCCTTGGAGTCGACCGGATGATGCTTGCCGTCGTAGACGATGACGCGCAGATCCTGCATCTGGTAGCCGGCGATCGCGCCGTCCTCCAGCACATGGCGCACGCCCTTCTCGATGGCCGGAATGAAGGTGTGCGGTATGGCGCCGCCGACCACCTCGTTCGCGAACTCGAAGCCTGACCCACGAGGCAACGGCTCGACGCGCAGGAATACCTCGCCGAACTGGCCCGCGCCGCCGGTCTGCTTCTTGTGCCGGGCGTGGCCGTCTGCGCGGGCGGAAATGGTTTCGCGGTAGGCGATGCGCGGTGGCCTCGTGCTCACCTCGACGCCAAAGCGCTCTTTCATGCGCTCGACCATCACCCGCAGGTGCAACTCGCCGAGTCCGCGGACCACCGTCTCGTTGAGCTCCTTGTTGTGCTCGACGCGAAAGCAGGGGTCCTCTTCCGACAGCTTGTGCAGCGCGGTGGCGAGTTTCTGTTCCTGGCCCTTGTGGGCGGCCTCGATGGCAAGCCCGAACATCGGCTGCGGAAAGTCGAGCGGCTTGAGCTGGATGTGATCTTCGGCGTGCGAATCGTGGAGGATGGCGTCGAAGTGGATCTCCTCGATCTTGGCCACCGCGGCGATGTCTCCAGGGATGGCATCGGCCACCTCGGCGTGTTCCTTGCCCTTGAGCTTGAACAGGTGGCCGACCTTGAACGGCTTCTTGCCGTCGCCGATCAGCAGCGGGGTGTCCTTGCGCACGGTGCCCTGATAGATGCGGAACACGCTGAGCTTGCCGACAAAGGGGTCGTTGATGATCTTGAATACATCGGCAATGACGTGGGCATTGGGGTCGGGTACCGCATTGACCGGCTGTTCGCCGCCGCCCTCACCCTTGAGAAAGGGTGGTGGATTGGCCTCGCGCGGACTCGGCGCGAGTTTTTCGAACAGGTCGAGCAGCTTGCGCACGCCGACATAGCTGCGCGCCGACGTGAAGCAGATCGGCACCAGGTGCTGTTCGCGAAGGCACTGCTCGAAGGCATCGTGGATCTGGTCGGGCGTCAGACCTTCCTCTCCCTGCTCGAGGTAGCGACCCATGACGTCCTCGTTGATCTCGACCACCTGGTCGATGATGCGCTGGTGGGCTTCACCCACCGAAGAGAAATCGGCATCGCCTTCGGGCTTGTAGAAGCAGTCGACCACGGCATTGGCGCCCTGCGCCGGCAGGTTGATCGGAAGACACTCGGGACCGAAGGTGTCGCGGATCTGCTCCACGAGCATTTCGAGGTCGATGTCCTCATGGTCGATCTTGTTGATCACGATCATGCGCGCCAGGCGTCGCGCCTTGGCGTAGTCCATCATGCGCACGGTGCTGTGTTCGATGCCGGTGGCGGCATTGATCACCACCACTACCGTCTCCACTGCAGCCAGCGCCGAAAGTGTGGGGCCGCGGAAGTCGGGGTAGCCCGGCGTGTCGATCAGGTTGAGATGGGTGTTGTTGTGGTCGATGGAGGCGATGGTGGAATTGATCGAATGCTGGCGTTCCTTCTCCATCGGATCGAAGTCGGACACGGTATTGCCGCGCTCGACCGCGCCCTGCTGGTTGATGGTGCCGCCGGCATACAGCAGGGCTTCGAAAAGCGTGGTCTTGCCGGCGCCCGAATGGCCTACGAGGGCAATGTTTCTGATCTGGTCGACGGTATACGAAGGCATGCGCGCGCTCTCCCTCCCAAAGGACTGACGATGGCCGTCATGGTCGTCCGCGACGGGCGCGCTGCCTGGCGGCGGTTCGGCTGCCGAGGCGGGCGGTCATGGCGTGCGGTCCGCATGTTCTTCGAATGTCGGGGCCGCAGGGCAAGCCTCCCACCGGGCGCGGAGATGGTCAAGCGTTGTGCTTTCGCCGGGGTGTTGCGACAGGCGGTTCCGCAGGTGAACCGGTCCGGAATCCGGGGTTTGCGCGGCACGATGCGAGGAACGTCCCCGGACTCCGCTTCGCGCAATCCGGGGACGCTGTGCGCTATCGCAAACGGCTCAGCCGCGCGGATCGACCACCTGGCCCAGCTGGCGCACGCCGACACCGATCAGCAGCAGGACCAGAAGCAGCAGGCCGATGCGACCAGCGCCCGGAACCGCCACCGCTTCCGGAATACCTCCGGTCGGCAGGCCGCTGCCGGTCAGCCCGATGCTGGCCGAAACTCCACCGTCAGCCGTGAGCAACAGGTTGCCACTGCGTAGCCCTACCGCCGTCGGTGCGAACACGATCTGCACCTGGCACTGAGCGCCGGCCGCAAGGCTCGGTGTGCAGTTTTCGACCAGGATCGAGAAGTCGCCGCCGAGGGCAATGACCAGACCGGTGAGCATGCCGCCGCTGGTGTTCTCGATGGTCAGCACCAAGGTGGCATCGTCGCCGAGCGGCACGCCGCCGAAATCGAGGCCGCCGGGCGGATCGAAGGTCACCGGTGGCGGCGGCGGCTCGGTGCCGTTGCCGCTGAGGGTGGCCATGGCGCCGCCGCTGGTCGAAGTCGCCGCCACGCTGCCCGCGGCCGGGCCGGCCGCCGCCGGCTGGAAGCGCACGACGACAGTGCAATCGGCGCCCGCGGCAAGATCAAAGGTGGCCATAGAACAGCTGCCGCCGTCGCGGCTGAAGCCGGCGCCGCTTGCGACAACATCGATGCCGCTGACGGTCACCCCGCCGGTGTTTTCCAGCGTCGTGGTCAGGGTGGCGCTGCTGCCGACTTCGACATCGCCAAACGCCAGCGCTGCAGGGTCGAAAGCAAGCGCGCCTGGCTCGATGCCTTCGCCGCTCAGCGCAACGCTGGCGCTGGTGCCGCCGTCGCCCATGGCATCAAGGCTGCCGCTGGCGGGGCCGGTTGCAGCCGGCTGGAAGCGTACGGTCACCGTGCAGTCCGCGCCCGCGGCCAGACTGAACGCGACCAGCGCGCAGCTGCCGCCGTCGCGGCTGAAGCCGGTCCCGCTGACCGCGATCATCACGTTGTCCACGGCGAGGTCGCCGGGGTTGGACAAGGTGACGGTCTGGGCGGCGCCGGCACCGCCGGTGACCACCGGGCCGAAGTCGATGCTGGCCTGGCTGAACACCAGGTCACCTGGCGCCTGCCCGTTGCCGAGCAGCGCCGCCGAGGCGCCGCCGCCGTCGACCGAGGATGCATCCAGGCTGCCGCTGGCCGGACCGGCCAGGCCAGGCTGGAAGCGGATGACGACCGTGCAATCAGCGCCCGCGGCAAGATCGAACATGCCCATGCCGCAGGTGCCGCCGTCGCGACTGAAGCCGGGGCCGGAAACCGCAAGCTGGATGCCGGTCACAGGCACTCCGCCGGTGTTTTCGAGCGTGGTGGCCAGCGTGTCGCTGTCGCCGACCAGCACATCGCCGAAATCGAGGCTGGCCGGATCGAAGGCCAGAGCGCCGGGGGCGACACCGTTGCCGCTCAATGCGACGGCCGCGCCTCCGCCATCGGTCGATGTGGCGTCGAGCGAGCCATTCGCCATGCCGGCTGCCGCCGGCTGGAAGCGGATGACGACGGTGCAGTCGGCGCCGCCAGCGAGATCGAACATGCCCATGCCGCAGGTGCCGCCGTCGCGGCTGAAGCCGGCACCGGTCACTGCGAGCTGAACGCCGGTGACAGGGACTCCGCCGGTGTTTTCGAGCGTGGTGGTGAGCGTGTCGCTGTCGCCGAGCGGTACGTCGCCGAACGCCAGCATGGCCGGATCGAAGTCCAGTGCGCCGGGCTCGATGCCGTTGCCCTGCAGGCCAGCGTCGGCATTGGCGCCGCCGTCGTGGCTGGCGCTGACGTTGCCGCTCGCGGCGCCGGATGCCGCCGGCGCAAAGCGCAGCAGCACGGTGCAGTCGCCGCCGGCGGGGAGGCTGAACGCCACCATCGAGCAGGTGCCGCCCTCGCGGCTGAAGCCGGTCCCCGTGACGCTTACCATCACGTTGGCGGCGGCGACGTCCCCGCTGTTCGACAAGGTGGCGGTAAGGTCGCTGTTGCTGCCGATCTCGACGCTGCCAAAGTCATAGTTCGCCATGTCGAACGTCAGCAGGGCCGGCGCCAGTCCGGAGCCGGCAAGCGCAGCGTTCGCCGACGCGCCGGTGCCCATGGCGTCGAGATCGCCGCTGGCTGCGCCTGCCATCGCAGGCTCGAAGCGCACGACCACCGTACAGTCGGCGCCGCCGATCAGGCTGAACGCCACTATCGGACAGGTTCCGCCGTCGCGGCTGAAGCCCGCGCCGGTGACCGCGATCATGATGTCGTCGATGGCTGCGCCGCCGGTATTCTCGAGCGTGGTGGTCAACGTGTCGCTATCGCCCACCAGGACATCGCCGAAATCGAGGCTGGCCGGATCGAAAGCCAGCGCCCCGGGAGCGACACCGTTGCCGCTCAATGCGGCGGCCGCGGCTCCGCCATCGGTCGATGTGGCGTCGAGCGAGCCGTTCGCCATGCCGGCTGCGACCGGTTCGAAGCGGACGATGACCGTGCAGTTGGCGCCTGCGCCGAGATCGAACATGCCCATGGCGCAGGTGCCGCCGTCGCGGCTGAATCCGGCGCCTGTCACCGCAAGCTGGATGCCGGTGACCGGCACGCCGCCGGTGTTCTCGAGCGTCGTGGTCAGCGTGTCGTTGTCACCGAGCGGCACGTCGCCGAACGCCAGCATGGCCGGATCGAAGTCCAGTGCGCCGGGCTCGATGCCGTTGCCCTGCAGGCCAGCGTCGGCATTGGCGCCGCCGTCGTGGCTGGCGCTGACGTTGCCGCTCGCGGCGCCGGATGCCGCCGGCGCAAAGCGCAGCAGCACGGTGCAATTGCCGCCGGCGGGCAGGCTGAACGCTGCCATCGAGCAGGTGCCGCCCTCGCGGCTGAAGCCGGTCCCCGTGACGCTCACCATCACATTGGTGGCGGCGACCTCCCCGCTGTTTGACAAGGTGGCCGTGAGGTCGGCGTTGCTGCCGATCTCGACGCTGCCGAAGTCGTAGTTGGCCATGTCGAACATCAGGAACGCGGGTGCCAGTCCTGTGCCAACAAGCGCGGCGTTGGCGGAGGCGCCGGTGCCGACGGCGTCCAGATCGCCGTTCGCTGCGCCGGTGGCTGCCGGGTCGAAGCGCACGATCACCGTGCAATCGGAGCCGCCGGTCAGGCTGAACGCCACCATCGGGCAGGTGCCGCCGTCGCGGCTGAAGCCCGCACCGGTGACCGCGATCATGATGTCGTCGACGGCTGCGCCGCCGGTGTTCTCGAGGGTAGCAGTCAGCATCGCGTTGCCGCCCACCGCCACCCCGCCGAAGTCGAGACTGGCGGCGTCGAATGCCAGGGCGCCGGGTGCCTGTCCGTTGCCGGTGAGCGTCGCGCTGTCCCCATCGCCAAACGTCGCGTTGGCGTCGAGCTGGCCGGCGGCGGCCCCGGTGGCCGCCGGTGCGAAGCGCGCGGTGACGGTGCAATCCTCTCCCGGACCGAGGTCGAAGGGCTCGGCCCCGCAGGTGCTGCCGGCCACGCTGAAGCCGGCGCCGGTCGCGCCGAGCGTGATGCCGGTGACCTCATCGCCGTCGACGTGCGCGAGCGTGAAGTCGAAGTCAGCCTGCGCACCGATCGTGACCGTACCGAAATTGTGGCTGGCCGGAATGTACGCCAGCGTGCCAGGGGTGACGGCCTGCACGCCGTTGGAGAATTCCGAGGTGGCATTGGCCGGACCTTCGGTGCCGTCAAGGCGCGATGTCGGATAGCCGTGCAGTGCCCCTGGCTCCAGCGGAAACAGGTTGGTGACGTTGAGCGAGATGCAGCGACCCTGCGGATCCTCTGCCGGCATGAAAGCGTCGGTTTCGGAGTACAGCCCGGCGACATCGGTGGTGACGTCCTTGCTGAACAGGAAATCCCGGCCTTCTCCGGTGCCGGCGCTGCATGGCGCATCGCTCGCGTAGAACTCGATGCGCAGCGGTGTGTCAGGCGAGCTCATGACCGCCCAGCTGGCGCTGAGCATGCCGCTGCCGAGGTCGAGACTCGGCGGCGGCAGTCCGGCGCAGCCCGCGAGCGCGCCACCGTTGTTGCACAACACCGGCGCGTTCTGCCGGAAATTCGGATAGTTGGCATTGGGTACGGGGTTGTCGACATCGTTGGCGACGTTGCTCTCCGAGCTGATACCGGCGAGGTCGATGGCGATGCCTTCGCCGTCCTGGCCGTTGGCGTAGATCGAGTTGCGCTGGATCAGCACCGACTTGGTGTTGCTGGTTGACAGCTCGCTCAGCTTGATGCCGTTGCGGCCGTTGCCGGCGATCACGTTGCCGTCGTCCGAACCGGGCCCACCTATGGTGTGCACCGGCGAGCCGTACACCTGGATGCCGTCGCCGCCGTTGCCGAAGTCGAACAGGTCGAGACCAGTGAAGTCGGTGACGCCGATGAAGTTGCCTTGTACGGTCACGTTGGCGCCGTCGACGCCACCGCGCAGCAGGAGGCCGTGACGGCCGTTGCCGAGGATCAGGTTGTTGCGGATCTCGTGGTTGCCCCTGGTCACCACGATGCCGTTGCCGTCGTTGCCGACTTCGAGCTCGCCTATCGGCGTGCCGCCGGCCGGAAACTGGAACATGCCGATGAAGTTGCCGAACACCAGGGTGTTGGAACTGTTGGTGATCAGGAGGCCGCCGCTGGTGTCGCCGCCGCTGACGTCGAGGTCGGTCCCCGGATCGCTCCGGTTGTCGCTGATGGTGTTGGCGGGCCCGAGGATCAGGCTGTAGCCGGTGAGGTTGTCTGCGTGCAGCCCGGTGCTGACCACGATGCCGTTGCCGCCATTGCCGACTTCGGCGAGCGGGTTGTTGCCCGGACCGACCAGGTTGCCCATCACGAAATTGGGCAGGCGCACGTCGCCGGGCTCGATCTGCATGCCGTCGTCGGTGTCGTTGTCGTGTTGGCCGCTGACGATGTTGCCGGGGCCGACGAAGTTGCCGTAGGCAAAGGAGCCGATGCGGATGCCGGCGCGGTTGCCGCCGCCGTGGCCGTTGGGCAGGGCGGTGCCTGCGGCCTGGTCGAGGCCGATGATGTTGCCTGCGATGATGGTGTTGAACGTGTTCTGGCTGAAGATGTCGATACCGAAATCGGCATTCCCGGAGATCAGGTTGCCGGTGATGGTGTTGGGCTCCGCGATCACGCTGAGCGCAGCCTGCAGGCTCGTGCTGAACGCTGCGATTGCTGCAAATTCTTCGGGCAGGTTGTCGATGAGGGCCGAAAGGTCGGGCAGCGTGACCGGCGGCGTCACTGTGCCCGAAAGGGAGATGCCGTCGCCCCCGTTGCCGTCGAGAGCCGGGTCGGAAGCGGTGCCCGCGGCATTGGTGCCGATGCGGTTGCCGGTGATCGTGTAGCCGTGCCCGGAAAGGCTGATGCCGTTCCCTCCGCAATTGCGGATCACCAGGTTCGAGACCGTGGACCCGCGTGCCCCGTCGGGATTCACGGCCGTGCTTGTTTCGGTCAGGGAGAAGCAGCCGAGACCGTTGCCGTCGATTTCCACGCGGTTGCCACTGGCAACGTTGCCGTTGGTGCCGTCAATGCTGACCGGCGACGTGATTCCCGGTATCGCGACCGCAAGATTGATGGTCGTGATACCGGACTGGAAGGTAATCGTGTGTGGACCGGTGAGGGCGTTCGCCTCCTGGATGGCGGCGCGCAGCGTGCAGGTGCCGCCAGCTGTGGCGCAGGCGCCGTTGCCGATGTTGGCGTCGGGATCGGAACCGGCGTCGTTGACCGTGAAGTTGGCACCGTGGGCGGCACCGGCCAATGCAAACAGAGCGGCAAGGGCGATGGATGGGGTGGATGGCTTCCGCGGCATGGCATGTCCTCCTGGGACCGTCTGCTAGTGAGTCCACATTCGTTCCGAATGTGCACAGGCCGCTCGCCCCTGCGTGAGTGGTCCTGACTGCACCAATACGTAGGTGTGCGGCGAAACGGTCCAACGATCACCGGACCGTCACCGAGCAAACCCGACTTGCCGGGGCGGAACAGGGCGCCTAGCATCCGCCGCTGGCAGTCCAGGGCACGACACTCGATGAACGCGGAAACCAAGACTCCGGAGCCGGGCAACGGCGACGAGGCGCAACCCGGCGTCAATTGGGTCACGCGCATGCTGAATTTCGTGGAATGGGCCGGCAATCTGCTGCCGCACCCGGTTTCGCTTTTCGCCATCCTGGCAGTGTTCATCGTGTTCCTGAGCGGCTTTCTTGGCTGGCTCGACATCAGTGTGGCGGACCCGCGCCCGGAGGGCGCACCGGGCCGCGCCGCCGACGGCGTCATCGCCGTGGTCAGCCTGCTCAATGCCGAGGGTCTGCGCCGCATCATTGGGGGCCTGGTGACCAATTTCACCCAGTTCGTGCCGCTCGGCACCGTACTGGTGGCGATGCTCGGTGTCGGTATCGCCGAACGCTCAGGGCTCCTGTCCGCGGCCATCCGCGGCATGGTGATGCGCGCGCCGAAGGGACTGGTGACCGCAGTCATCGTATTCGCCGGCGTGCTGTCCAATACCGCCTCGGAAATGGGATATGTGGTGCTGATCCCGCTGGCGGCGGCAATCTTCTACGCCCTCGGGCGGCATCCCCTGGCCGGACTTGCAGCGGCGTTCGCCGGCGTCTCCGGCGGCTACAGCGCCAACCTGCTGATCGGCACGGTCGACCCGTTGCTGGCAGGCATCACCCAGGAAGCGGCGCGCATCATCGACCCGACCTACGAGGTGCATCCGGCGGTCAACTGGTACTTCATGAGCGTCAGCACCTTTCTGATCACGGCGCTTGGCACTTTCGTCACGGTGAAGATCGTCGAGCCCAAGCTCGGTCCCTACGACAAGCGCCAGATGAGCGAGGACGAACCGCCGGAAATGGGGCTCAACCCGCTGCGGCCGGAGGAGCGCCGCGGACTGCGCAATGCGGGCATTGCCGTCCTTCTGGTGATCGCCCTGATCGCGCTGATGACGGTGCCGGGCTGGGGTGCACTGCGCCTGCCGGGCGTGGAGGACAACCTGGAAAGCCTTCGGCCCTTCCTCACCGGCATCGTGGCGCTGGTGTTCGTGTTCTTCGGCATTCCGGGTTTCGTGTACGGCTGGACCGTGGGCGTGATGAAGACCGACCGCGACGTCATCGACGCAATGGCGAAAACGATGAGCACGCTGGGGCTGTACATCGTGCTGGTGTTCTTCGCCGCACAGTTCGTGGCGTTCTTCAACTGGACCCAGTTGGGGCAGATCATTGCCGTAGTCGGTGCCAATGCGCTGCATTATGCCGGCATGACCGGGCCCGTCGTGTTCCTGCTGTTCATTCCGATGAGTGCCATGGTCAACCTGGCGCTGGGCTCGGCGTCGGCGCAGTGGGCGGTGACCGCACCGATCTTCGTGCCGATGCTGATGCTGGTTGGCTACAGCCCGGAGGTGATCCAGGCCGGCTACCGCATCGGCGATTCGGTGACCAACCTGGTGACACCGATGATGAGCTACTTCGGCCTGATCCTGGCCTTCGCAACCAAGTATGTGCGCAACCTCGGCATCGGCACTCTGATCGCCACCATGCTGCCCTACACCGTGGTCTTCGGTATCGGCTGGATGGCGCTGTTCTTCCTCTACGTGTTCGGGCTCGGGCTGCCGGTGGGGCCGGGGGCGCCTACTTATTATCCGGCGGTGCCTTAGAACTTGCGGTTGAACTGTCGGTACCACGCACACGCGCCACCGCAATCCGCGGTCGACCTTCTGGCGCCTCGGTCCAGGCGATGACCAACCCCTGCCCGGCGCTGTATGCCAGGCGCGGGAACCCGCTGATGCGTCCGCGCGGCAGGCGGACGATTTCGCTGCGTTGCTGTTCGCGAAGCTTCGCGTCAAAGCGCGCCAGCATCAGGCGCGCGTCGGCGCCGTCCTCATCCAACCACGCCAGCCATAGACGGCCGTCGGCGGCTTCTGCGAGGCCGACGCGGCCGAGCACATTGCCCTCGGCGATCACTGTGGCCGCACCAAACGTGGCACCACCGTCGTCGGACCTCGCCAGCTGGACCCGCGCGCGCTGTCCGGCCATGGTGAACCAGGCGACGGTTACCACGTTGTCGCGCGCCACCACTTGCGGGCCATTCACCGGACAGGCCGGCATCACCCAATGGTCGTGATGCACCGCTGCCGGTTCGCTCCAGGTGTCGCCCAGCCAGCGCACGATCATGATGTCGCGCACCTCATCCTCGCTGCGCCCGCGGTAGACCACCAGCGGACCCGCGGTCGCGCGCGCCGCGCCTGTCTGGCAGCAGTCGCAGACGCGCGTGTCCAGAAGGGTCTCGCGACTGAGCGATCCATCGGCGGCCAGTGCCGCGCTGCGCAGCATCATTGCAGGCCCCTGGCCATGATGGTGACCGCCGTCGCCCGCAAGCGTCTCGCGGCCGTCCAGCCAGACCAGGCCGGCCAGATCATCAGACCAGTGGAAATGACTGACGAAGCCGTGTTCAGTGCGGGTGCCGTCGCGGTGCGGAGTGATCGGCGTTGCCCAGCTGCGGCCATCATCGTCCGATCGCGTCACGCGCACGTCATAGGCGTAGGTATCCGGACCGGATTTCTGCAGCCAATGTGCCAGCAGCGCGCCCGACGGCAGGGCGGAGATCGCGGGGAAGTCTGCCCAGTTGATGAACCAGTCTTCCCCTTGGGCAACGGTGATCGGCTCGGAGAAGCGGTCGCCGTCGAGTCGACTGAAGCGCAGCACATGGCTGCGGCCGTCGCGCTGCAGCCAGCTGAGCAGCACCTGCCCGCCGGCGTCTACTATCACTGCCGGCGCTAGGCTCTCGGCCGCGGCGCCGGTCGGCAGGCGTTCGATGACTGCAGCCTTGGCGGCTCCGGCGACCACCAGCCCGAGAAGGAGAACTCGATGCATGCACGAAAGTGTAGCGAGCAAACCCGAGCCGCGCCGCAGGAGTTTCCCTGATGGGTTCAGAACGCGTTCATTGCCGCGCCGCAAGCATGGGGCCCAAGACGGGCAAATGCCCGGCCACTTGGAAATGACCATGCGTTCCCTGAGCCATGCTGTTGCCAGCGCTGGACTCGTTCTGGTCAGCGGCGCAAATGCCTCGCCCGTGACAGCGTGCGAGTGATCCGCGCCGAACCCATCGTCGAAACCCGTCGAATGCCCGTGTTGCATGAAGTCTGCCGAGTCCCGCCGGTGACCGCGGTGGAATCTGGCTCCCGGTGCAGCGATGTCCTTGCCTTCCGCTACTGAGCCGCCATCGAACGTTGACACCCGAGAGGGCCGCAAGGGACCATCCCTGCGACCTACCCTCATGTCCAGCCTGCGCATGGATCGCATGTCCGATCGGCACATCGAACGCCGGAAGCTTGCGATGGCCACGCTGCTGGCGTTGCTGGCGCATCTGACGCTGCTGCTGATCCCCTTGCCGGTCGATCGTCTGGACGTGCTGCCGCGCCCGATCACGGTGGAGTTGGAACTGCTGCAGATTGCCGAGCCGGTCGTCCCGTTGCCGGCGGTGCAGCCAGAGCCTGCAGTCGAAGAGCAAGCACCCCCCGCGGAGGAGGCCGAGCCGTTGTCGGCGCCACCGCCTGCTGCGCCGCCCGAGCCGGTGGCGGATGCGACGCCCGTCGAGACCGTCGAAGCAGCGCCGCCGCCAAAGCCGCGCGTCATCGCCCCCGATGGTCGCGTGCTGCTGGCGCCGCGGCGCGACGACAGTTTCGACGCTCGTCCCGGCGACAGCGCGCCGGTCCGACGCTACACCAACGTTGCAGAAATGTACCGACCGCCGCCGGTGCAGTTCACCACGACCCGCTACGCGTCCGCCTATGTTCCCTATGGTCATGCCGGACAGCAGGCCGCCTTCCACTATCCGCTGCTCAGGGTGCTGGGAATCTTCACGCCTACCGCCTGGCTGGTGCGCCCTGACTGGTCGCCGGATCGGGACTGCCTGCGCCAGGCCGAGGACATCGACCTGGGCGAATGCGTCGATGGCGGGCAAACCTCACTGCGGCGGCTGATCGACCGGCCCCTGGATCGTTGAGCGACCACTGCCGGGTCTCTGCGCATACGCAGTGCCGCGCGAATTGCAGCGATCGCTTGATGCGCCCACGGTAAACCGTCACATTGCGCGCTTCAGGACAACGAGGGCTGCGCGCCATGCATCTGCGACTTGCCATCTTGCTGTTTGCCATCGGCCTGCCGGCGTCGGCGGCAACGCTGTTCCACAATGCCGACATCCGCACGCTGGACGCCGACAAGGCACGGGCAGAAGCGATGGTGGTAGGCGAGGATGGTCGCATTCTCGCGCTGGGCAAGGCCGTTCGACTCGCGCGCGATTATCCAGCGGCCCGCCAGCACGACCTCGGTGGGGGCGTCGTGCTGCCGGGATTGATCGATGCGCATGGGCATCTGCTCAACCTCGGGCTGGCGCTGATGTCCGTCGATCTGATGGGAGCGAAAAGCAAGGACGAGGTGATCCAGCGCCTGCATCGATTCGCCGCCACCCTGCCCGAGGGCGCTTGGCTGACCGGACGCGGCTGGGACCAGAACCTGTGGCCCGAGGCGCAGTTCCCCACGGCCGCCGATCTCGACGAGGCGTTTCCGGAGCGCCCCGTTTGGCTGCGCCGCGTCGACGGTCACGCCGCCTGGGCCAACTCGGCTGCGCTGAGGGCTGCCTCGCGCGATCTGTCCGGGGACTGGCATCCGGAGGGTGGTCGGGTGTTGCGCGATGCGCAGGGGCGCGCCAGCGGGGTGTTCATCGATACCGCCATGGCGCTGATCAAGGCACCGGCTCCGGATGCCGCGCTCAAGCGACGCGCACTCGAGCTGGCGGTGCACGAAGCCGCGCGTCTCGGACTCACCGGCGTCCATGACGCGGGCGTCGGCCTGGAAACGCTAGGTTATCTGCGTGAAATGGCCGACGCCGGACGCCTGCCCATTCGCGTTTACGCGATGGCCGACGGCGACGGGCCGACACTCGACTGGCTCTGTGAGCACGGTGTCTATATCCATTCAGGCGGACGCCTGCAGATGCGCGCGGTCAAGCTGTACGCCGACGGCGCTCTGGGCAGCCGCGGTGCGGCGCTGATCGAGGACTACAGCGACGAATCCGGGAATCGCGGATTGCTGGTCACCTCGGAGGAGCGCTTGCGCACTGCGGTGGCCAAGGCCGTGCGCTGCGATATCCAGGTCAATACCCACGCCATCGGCGATCGCGCCAACCGCATGGTGCTGGATCTCTACGAAGAGGCGTTGCCCGCGGAGCAGCGCGAGGCGCGGCGATTGCGAATCGAGCATGCACAGATTGTCGCGCCTGCCGATCTGCCGCGATTCGCCGAACTTGGCGTGATCGCCTCGATGCAGCCGATCCACGCTACCAGCGACATGCCCTGGGCGGGCCTGCGCGTCGGCCGCGACCGCCTCTATGGCGCCTACGCCTGGCAGCGTCTGGTGGAAAGCGGCGCGCGGCTGGCGTTCGGTTCGGATTTCCCGGTCGAGCCGGTCAATCCTGCCTTTGGACTTTACGCCGCGCTGACCCGTCAGGACGTCGACGGCGACCCGCCGGGCGGCTGGCTGGCCGACCAGCGCCTCGATCTGGCCGGCGCGCTGCATGGGTTCACCATGGGCGCGGCCTACGCAGGTTTCGCTGAAGACGAACTCGGTTCTCTGTCGGCGGGCAAGCGTGCCGACTTCATCGTGCTCGATCAGGATCCGTTCGAACTCGACCCGTCACGGCTGCGACAGATAGAGGTCCGCGCCACCTGGGTCGACGGCCGCCCTGTGCACCGCTGACTCAACTTCAGCGCAGCGGTTTCAGATCCTTGAGCGAACGTGCTGCAGCCAGGATCAGCTCGCCGGGGACGCGATAGCGGTAGTCGGGATTGACGTAGCCGAACTGGATCATGCCGGCAGCGTCGACCACGAACACCGCCGGCACCGGCAGCAGGTGGTGATCGTGCCCGGAGACCGCCTCTAGATCGATGCCGTACTCGCGGTACTGCACGAGCGTGGCCTCATCGACCCGGAACGCGATGCCAAAGGCGATGGCCGCGGCGGCCGAGCTGTCGGAGAGCAGCGTGCGCGTCATGGGCGTCGACTTCGCGCCTTCGGCGAGCAGCGCGGCCCGATCGGGGCTGATGGCCAACACCCGATAGCCCAGCGCCACGAGGTCTGCTTCGATGTCGCCCAGCTGGCTGAGCTGGATCGTGCAGTACGGGCACCAGCCGCCGCGGTAGAAGACGATGACCGCGGGCTGGCCCTCGATCAGCTGATCGAGCCGCACTGAATCACCGTTGACCGCAGTCACCTCGACCTGGGGCAGCGCGCTGCCCGGCAGCAAGGGCCGCACCGCGTCGGCGCGGTCGGCGACATGTCCGGTCGCGGGTGCGGCCGATGCAGTCGCGCAGCCAAGGGCCAGCAGGGCGACCGCGGGAAAGAGGAAGAGTGAGCGTATTGAACCGGGCATGACGGATTTCCTGAACGTGGGCTGTCCGAGTTGGACCGTGGGACTGCCCGGGAGCTTTCATGTCCTGCAATGAT
>CAZGKE010000007.1:20379-45364 GCA_964526035.1 uncultured Gammaproteobacteria bacterium
GCGCCACGTCCGAGGTCCTTCCGTTGATCAGCGTTGAACGAAGCTTCTACGAAAAGTTTCCGCGTCTGGCGGACGGTCGGGCGCGGCACCTGTCGCAACCCGTCGTCGATCTCTTGCGCAAGGTGGCCTGCGAGGATCGCATCAACCAGACCCTTCAGGCGCTGCCCGGGAGTGCCGGGCTGAGCTTCGTTGGCCGCCTGCTCGAATACCTCGATTTCAGCTACAGCGTGGCCAATACGGACCGCGAGAACATTCCGGCGGAGGGACGTCTGGTGATCGTGGCGAACCATCCGCTGGGCGCGCTGGACGCGCTGGCGCTGCTGCATCTGGTCGGCAGCGTGAGGCGCGACGTGCGCATCTTTGCAAACGACGTGCTGACGCAGCTCGATCCCATGAAGCCGCTGCTGTTGCCGGTCGATGTGGTCGGCGGGCGCGCCGCTGTCGGCAGCGTGCGCGAAGCCTACCGTGCGCTGGAGCGCGAGGAGGCGCTGATCGTGTTTCCGGCCGGCGAGGTGTCTCGTATCCGTCCCAACGGCGTGCGCGACCGTCACTGGTCGCCGAGTTTCGTGCGCTTCGTGCGCAGGACCGGCGCTGCGGTCCTTCCGGTGCACCTCGGCGGGCACAACTCACCCACCTTCTACGGCATTTCCATGCTGGCCAAGCCCTTGGCCATGTTGCTGCTGGCCCGCGAGATGTTCGGTCACCAGAAGGCGCGCATCCACATCAGCGTTGGCGAACCCGTGCCCGCGCATGCCCTGGCCGGGGAAAGCGGCGACGAGAAGCGTCTGGCTGCGCGCATGCGCCGCCATGTCTATCGCCTGCGCAAGCGTCGTCCACCGGAATTCCCGACATCGGCAGCCGTGGCCCACCCGGAATCGCCGCGCGCGGTGCGCGATGCGATCGCCGCGGCACAGGTGCTCGGACAGACCAGCGATGGCAAACGCATCGTCCTTCTCGAACCGGGACCGGACTGCGCAGCGCTTCGCGAGATCGGACGCCTGCGCGAGCTGACCTTCCGCAGGGTGGGCGAGGGCACCGGACTCAAGCGCGATCTCGATCGTTTCGATACCCACTATCGGCACATCGTGCTGTGGGACGACAAGGTGCTCGCCATCGTCGGTGCGTACCGACTTGGTGAGGGCCGCGCCATCCTCGACCGGCTGGGCTATCCGGGCCTGTACTCGTCCACACTCTTCGAATTTGCCCCCGAGGCTCGTGAACTGCTGGCGCGCGGCGTCGAACTCGGTCGCAGCTTCGTGCACCCGGACTACTGGGGCAGCCGCAGCCTCGATTACCTGTGGCAGGGCATCGGCGCCTACCTGCGTGCGCATCCCGAGGTGCGCTACCTGTTCGGCCCCGTCAGTCTCAGCGCGGCGCTGCCGCTCGCAGCTCGCGAATGGGCGGTGCACTGCCACCAGCACTATTTCGGCGACCGCAGCGCCCTGGCCCGTGCTCGCAATCCGTTCGTGGTCCGGCCGGAAATCGCCGCCGCTGCCAGTGATGCCTGGGCCGACGCGCCTGTGGCCGAGGGAATGAAGCGACTCAGGGCGAAGCTCCTGGAACTCGGCGTGACCCTGCCCACGCTCTATCGCCAATATGTCGAGCTGTGCGAGCCAGACGGCATCCGTTTCCTTGGTTTCGGCGTGGATCCCGACTTCGGGCACTGCGTCGACGGCATGATTCTTGTTGATCTTCAATGTCTTAAGGCGTCGAAACGGGCGCGCTACATCGGCGCTCCGGAGGATGGACCGGACAAGTTACAAATCTGTCATTGAGCAGTGCTAAACTGTTAAAGCGTCGTTAATCGCCGGTCTCCGCACGTTCTGGTGCGGCAGGCGTGGCGCCGCCCCAAGGGGATCAATCGAAGCCTTGTCCGAGTCCGGTCTCGTGCCGGTCGACGAGTGCGGTCGGTGCCAGCGGGGCCGGGGGTACTCGAAATTTCTTTCAACCAAAACCAAAGGCAGCAAACGATGAAAATGCGAGTCGGCATGCAGATCGTACTGGCGCTGCTCCTTTCGCTGATGACCACCTCGTATGTGCATGCACAGGCGACGGCGGCCAACGCGGGCGGACGCGTCACCGGTACCGACGGACAGGGTCTGGACGGAGTCACCGTTGAACTGGTTCACGTGCCCTCCGGCACGCGCAGCCGTACCACCACCGATGCCGACGGACGCTGGTCCGCGCGCGGCCTCCGAGTCGGCGGTCCCTATACCGTGGCGGCCACGGGCGAGGGCCTGCAGAGCATCGTCCAGGAGGACATATTCTTCCTGCTCGGCGAGACCGGTACGGTCAACCTGTCGATGGAGCGCAGTGCCGAACTCGGCCGCGTGACGGTCACCGGCGTGGCGCTGTCCGACGTGTTCGACCCGATGAAGATGGGTGCCGGCACCAACGTGACCCGCCAGCAGATCGAGGCATTGCCGTCGATCAACCGCAACATCCAGGATTACATCCGCACCGACCCGCGCGTATCGCAGGTCGACAAGGAGCGCGGCGAGATCTCCGCCGGTGGACAGAACACGCGCTTCAACAATATCCGCATCGACGGCGTGTCCACCAACGACGCCTTCGGCCTCGAGTCGAACAACCTGCCGACCGACCGTCAGCCGATCTCCATCGATTCCATCGAGGAAATCAACATCTCGCTGGCCAACTTCGACACCGCACTCGCCGGCTACACCGGCGCCAGCGTCGACGCGGTGACCAAGTCGGGCACCAACGAGTTCGAGGGCACTGCGTACTACGTCTACCGCGACAACGACTGGGTCGGCAAGCGCGACGGTAACAAGTTCACCGGCTTCGAGGACGAGAGCACCTACGGCATCACCTTCGGTGGCCCGATCTTCAAGGACCGGCTGTTCTTCTTCGTCGCCTACGAGCAGTTTGATCGCTCCGCGCAGGCGCCGATTTTCGGTCCGTCCGATTCGAACGCTGCGATTCCGATCAACGGCATCACCCAGGCTGACATCGCCGAAGTTCAGCGCATAGCGCGCGACGTGTGGGGCTTTGACGCCGGTACCTTCACCCCGCCCGGCAGCCTCGACACCGACATCGAGGACATCCTGATCAAGCTCGACTGGAACATCGCCGACAACCATCGCGCCAGCCTGCGCTACAACAAGACCGAGCAGATCGACCCGTTCCTGCGCAGCATCGGCCCGAGCAGCCTGTCGCTGTCGAGCTACTGGCAGAACAGCGTCAAGGAATTCACCGGCTACGTGGGCCAGGTCTACAGCGACTGGACCGACAACTTCTCCACCGAGTTCAAGGTCAGCTACGCCGAGCAGCGCGCCAACTGGGACAACTTCTCGCGCCTGCCGCAGATCCAGATCTGCCTGAACAGCAGTTCCTGCTCGGGCGCCCAGTCGATCTTCATCGGCACCGAGCGTTTCCGCCACGTCAACGTGCTGGAAACCGACACCTTCAACCTGTTCGGCGCCGGCAACCTGTTCCTCGGCAACCACGAGCTGAAGTTCGGCTTCGACTATCAGGAGCAGGACATCTTCAACCTGTTCGGTCGCGACCAGTTCGGCGTCTACCAGTTCGTCGGCCTCGACAACTTCGCCGCCGGCACGCCGACCACTTTCAGCCTGTTCTACCCGACCCAGGGCGACGTCAACACCCGCGCCGCCGAGTGGACGCTTGAAAACTGGGGCTTCTTCCTGCAGGACACCTGGGCCGTCAACTACAACCTCAACGTCATGGCCGGCATCCGCCTCGATATCCCCAAGGTGAGCGACCTGCCGCCGTTCAACGCCGCCGCCTCCTCGGCGTTCGGCGTGCGCAACGACAACACCATCGACGGCAACCAGGTGTGGCAGCCGCGTCTGGGCTTCAACTACAGCTTCGACACCGAGCGTCGCACCCAGCTGCGCGGCGGCGTCGGCCTGTTCCAGGGCGCGGCGGCCAATGTCTGGCTGTCCAATCCGTTTTCCAACAACAGCATCAACGCCGGGGCCATCTTCCTCAGCGGTTCGGCGGCTGCCGCCAACGGCTTCAGCCCGGATCCGGACAATCAGCCGGGTCCCCGTCCGCCCCCGGGACAGGGCGGCATCGTCGATTTCCTCGATCCCGACCTCAAGCAGCCGACCGTGTGGAAGCTCAACCTGGCTCTCGATCACGAGCTGCCGTGGTGGGGCCTGATCGGCAGCGCCGAACTGCTGCTCACCGACGTCAAGAACGGCCTCTACTACGAGAAGCCGAACCTCGGCGATGCCACCGGCTTCCTGCCTGACGGACGGCCCTATTACTGGACGACGGTCACTCCGGGGCAGTTCACCGGGTCGTCCGGCCAGGGCACTGCAAACAGGGATCCGCGCTTCAGCTTCGACAGCACCATCGCCCGCCCGACCGGCAAGGGCAAGGGCCAGCAGCTGACACTGTCGCTGCAGAAGCCGCAGACCGAGAACTGGTTCTGGAACGTGGCCTATACCTACACCTATGCCACCGAGGTCAATCCGCTGACCAGCTCGCAGGCGGCTTCCAACTGGAACAACTCGGTGCGCTTCGATCGCAACGCCAACATTTCGGAGCGCTCGATCTACGCCATCAAGGACCGCTTCATCGCCTCGATCGGCTATTCGGAGTTCTTCTTCACCGACCTCAAGACCTCGGTGGCGATGTTCTACGAGGGCCGCTCCGGTCGTCCGTTCAGCTACACCTTCGTCAACGATGCCAACGGTGATCGCCGTTCCGGCGTGGACCTGTTCTACGTGCCGGCCGGACCGGGCGACGTGTTGTTCACCGGCGGTGCGGCGATGGAGCAGGCGTTCTTCGACTACCTCGCCAGCAACCCGGACCTTGATCGATATCGCGGTCAGGTCACCGGAGCCAACGCCGAGCGTTCGCCGTGGGCGCACAATTTCGACCTGCGCTTCTCCCAGGAACTGCCGGGCTTCTGGCGCGGCAAGAGCGAGATCTGGCTGGACGTGATCAATTTCGGCAACCTGATCAACAAGAAGTGGGGCCGTATCGAGGAAGTCGGCTTCCCCTACAGCTTCGGCGTGGCGCGCTTCGCTGGCGTCGATGCCGAGAGCGGCCGTTACGTGTACGACTTCCGCGAGAGCGATCTCCGCGACCTGACGCTGCGCGACAATCGCGGCGAGTCGCGCTGGGCCCTCCAGGTCGGCTTCCGCTACAAGTTCTGATCGAGAAGTTAATTGATCGGGGAAAACGGCCGGCTTGTCCGGCCGTTTTCTTTTGAGGAGCCTCTCAACGAGTCCTCGGGGGTTCCTTGCTGCCGATTCCTCTTGCAGGGGGTTCCGGCTTGCCAGTAACGTTAGCCCCCCTTTGGTGCTGGAAACCTGCAACTCCCAGTGGTCAGCCTGAGCCTGTTCCGTGACTTCGTACCCACCGCATCGCTGTCGCCGTCGGATCGCGCCGACCTGGCGCGCTATTCGCGGGTGTCGAGCTATCGCGCCGGTGAAGTGGTGTGCCGACTTCCCGGTCGCGAACCGAGCGTGGCGTATCTGATCAAGGGCGAGGTCGAGGTCCGCGCCGGTGACGGCATCCGCGACCTCGCGGCCGGAACGCCGGGCGCACGCCGCGCCCTGAACGGGCAGAGCTTTCAGCAGGGCATGGTGGTGTGCAAGGCGCCCTGCGAAGTGCTGCTGGTGGATCGCGAGCGCCTCGACCTGCTGCTGACCTGGGCGCAGACCGGAACCGTCGAGGTCACCGAGCTGCACAGCGGCGGAGGCAGCGATGCGGACACCGACTGGATGACATCGCTGCTGCAGAGTCCGGCGTTTCTGCGCGTGCCGCCGGCCAGCATCGCACAGCTGTTTGCCTGCATGCAGGAGCAGAACTTCGCGGCCGGCGATACCATCATTCGCCAGGGTGACGAGGGCGACTGCTACTACGTGATCACCGAGGGGCGTGTGCAGGTGGTGCGCGAGGCCGACGACGGACTCAACGAGGACGAACTCGGGCAGCTTGGCGTCGGCCGCGGCTTTGGCGAGGAGGCGCTGCTCAGTGGCCAGCCGCGCAACGCCACGGTGCGTGCCCTGACGCGCGCCACCGTCATGCGCCTCGACAAGAAGGACTTTGTGCGCCTGCTGCAGGCGCCGGTGCTGCAGGAGATCGAGCTGGCGCAGTGCGGCCGGGACATGCAGTTGATCGACGTGCGCCTGCCCGAGGAGTTTGCCCAAGGTCACCTGCCGGGAGCCATCAACCTTCCGCTTGCCGCAGTCCGCGCGGGCGCCGCGAACCTTGACGCCGGGCGAGCCCACGCCGTCTATTGTGACACCGGCAGGCGCAGTGCCTCTGCCACCTACCTGATGTGCGAACGTGGCATGGACGCGCGCCTGGTGCGCGGCGGCGTTGCGCTGGACCAGATGACCGAGACCGAATGAAGAACCCATGGACATTCTGAGTGAAGACCTGATCCAAACCGCGCACGGCGATCCCTCGGTGTGCAATGCGCGCATTGCGCCGAAAGGCGGACTTGACGTGCTGTCGCGCGGAGAGGTGGCGCGGCTGCGCGACGTGACCCGTGGCGACCTCTACGAACTGCTCAGACGCTGCTCGCTTGCCGTGTTGAGCAGCGGCCAGACCTCCGACGATCCGCGTGCGGCCGCCGAGCGCTACCCCGACTTCCACATCCGCGTCTTGCAGCAGGACCGCGGCATCAAGCTGGAACTCGACAACGCGCCTGCACATGCTTTCGTCGACGGCGGCATCATCCGCGGCATCGGCGAGCAGCTTTTCTCGGTGGTGCGCGACATCGCCTATGTGTCTTCGGAGATCCAGGGCTCGGGGCGATTCGATCTGACGACCGGTGACGGCATCACCAGCGCCGTGTTCGAGATTCTGCGCAACGCACGCGTGCTGACGCCCAATCTCGATCCCTGCATGGTGGTCTGCTGGGGCGGTCATTCCATAGGCCGCGAGGAATACGACTACACCAAGGATGTCGGCTACCAGCTCGGCCTGCGTGAAATGGACATCTGCACCGGTTGCGGACCGGGAGCCATGAAGGGGCCGATGAAGGGCGCCACCATCGCCCACGCCAAGCAGCGGCGCATGCGCAACCGATATCTCGGTATCACCGAGCCGGGCATCATCGCCGCCGAATCACCAAACCCGATCGTCAATCGTCTGGTCATCATGCCGGACATCGAAAAGCGCCTGGAGGCATTCGTTCGGGTGGGTCACGGCATCATCGTGTTTCCGGGCGGCGTCGGCACCGCCGAGGAGATTCTCTATCTGCTCGGCATCCTCACCCATCCAGCCAACAGCGGGATTCCGTTTCCGCTGGTGTTCACCGGGCCTGCATCGTCGGCTACCTACTTCGAACGCATCGATGCCTTCCTGAGACTCGCGCTGGGCGACGACATCGCCAGGCATTACCAGATCGTGGTCGACAATCCGGCCCTGGCAGCGCGCACGATGAGCGCCGGCATCGAAAAGGTGCGCGATTACCGCATCAAGATGAAGGATGCCTTCTTCTTCAACTGGGCGCTGAACATTTCGCACGAGTTCCAGCAGCCGTTTGCGCCCACCCACGCCAACATGGCAGCGCTTGACCTGCGACGCGGTCGAGAGCGCCATCTGCTCGCAGCCGACCTGCGTCGCGCCTTCTCCGGAGTGGTCGCCGGCAACGTCAAGGAGGAAGGACTGCGCGCCATCGAGGCCCATGGTCCCTACGAAATCACCGGGGACCGCGAGATCATGGATGCCCTCGATGAGCTGCTGGCGGCGTTCGTGGCGCAGCAGCGCATGAAGCTGCCCGGCAGCGAGTACAAACCCTGCTATCGAATCAAGCGCCAGTGATCGTCTCCGCGCCCCGCCACGCAGACCCCGACCGATGAGGCCCTACCTCGATCTCCTGCGCCGCATTCTCGACGAAGGCGTGCGCAAGCAGGACCGCACCGGCACCGGCACGCTCAGCGTCTTCGGTCACCAGATGCGCTTCGATCTGGCGGAAGGTTTCCCGCTGGTGACCACCAAGAAGGTGCACCTCAAGTCGATCATCCACGAGCTGCTTTGGTTTCTCCGTGGCGAAACCAACGTGCGTTCGCTGCAGGAAGCGGGGGTCAGCATCTGGGACGAATGGGCGGATGAAGCGGGCGAGCTGGGGCCGGTCTACGGCAAGCAGTGGCGCGCCTGGCGCGGCGCCGACGGACGCACGCACGATCAGATCCGCTGGGTGGTGGATGAAATCCGCCGCAACCCCGATTCACGCCGCCTGCTGGTCAGCGCCTGGAACGTCGGAGAGCTGAAGGACATGGCGCTGATGCCTTGCCACAGCCTGTTCCAGTTCTACGTGGCCGACGGCCGCCTGTCCTGCCAGCTCTACCAGCGCTCGGCGGACGCCTTCCTCGGCGTACCCTTCAACATCGCTTCCTACGCGCTGCTGACCTGCATGATGGCGCAGGTCACGAATCTGCAACCGGGTCATTTCGTGCACACCCTGGGCGACGCGCATCTGTACAGCAACCACCTCGAGCAGGCGCAAACGCAGCTGGCCCGCAAGCCGCTGCCGCCGCCCACCCTGAAGCTCAACCCCGAGATCCGTTCCATCCTCGACTTCCGCTTCGCAGACATCGAGGTCGCCGGCTACCAGAGCCACCCCGCCATCCGCGCCGCCGTGGCGGTTTAGAAGAGCGGGGAGCGGGGATGGGCGCGGCGCGCGCGATATGGCGCGACAGTTCATTCCCGATCGCAAACTGCCTGGCTGTCCGGGCACTCAATACACAGCGCGGCCCGTATCATCCCTGCTCCCTGCTCCCCACACCCCGATCATGCCCTCCATCGCCCTCATCGCCGCCATGGACCGCAATCGCGCCATTGGCCGCGACAATGCGCTCCCCTGGCACCTGCCCGAGGATCTGAAACGGTTCAAGTCGTTGACCATGGGCGGCACTCTGCTGATGGGGCGGCGCACCGCCGAAGCAATCGGACGGGCGCTGCCGGGACGGACCAATCTGGTGCTGACGCGAAGCGGGCGCTCTCCTGTGCCTGGAATGCAGGCGGTGGCAAGTCTCGACGAGGCGCTCACGCAGCTCACAGGCGCCACGCTCTGGGTCATCGGCGGAGAAGAGGTCTATCGCCTTGCGCTGCCACGTGCGGACACGCTGCATTTGACCATGGTCGATACCGCTGTGGAGGGGGCCGACGCCTACTTCCCGAAGTTCGATCCCGCGTTGTTCCAACTGCAGTCCGAATCGATACACCCCGCCGACCCACACCACGCCTGGGCCATGCGCTTTCGGGATTACTGCCGATCTTGAGTATGAGAGGGTGTGAGCGCGCCTGAATCAGGCGGGCTTCTGCCTGTCCGACCGGGCCGGTACCGAGATCACCTGGGGTGGTTCCCCCTCACTGTCGAGCCGCAGCGCGGTCAGGCGGCCACCCCATACGCAGCCGGTGTCGATGCAGTGCACGCCGACACCCTGGAACAGGCCCAGCGTCGACCAGTGGCCGCAGACGATGCGCACCTGGCGTTTCACCTGACCGGGCACCTCGAACCAGGGATACAGGCCGGGTCGCTGGCTGCCGGGCATCCCCTTTTCGTTGAAGGCGATGCGCCCCTTGCTGTCGCAGTAGCGAAGACGGGTGCAGATATTGATGACGGCGCGCATGCGCGCAACGCCTTTCAGCGCATCCGACCATGCAGGCGGCTTGTTGCCGAACATCTGTCCGAGCAGGCGTGCGTGGTCCTTGCTGCGCAGTCGCGTTTCGACTTCGCGGGCCAAGGTTTCGGCCTGAGCGGCGCTCCAGCGCGGGTCGAGTCCGGCATGCACCATCAGCCAGCCGAGATCACGATCGAGGTGCACCAGCTTGCATCCGCGCAGCCAAGCCAACAGCTCCGCGCCGTCGTCTGCAGCGAAGATCAACCCGAATTCCTCCGGCGCCTTGCGCCGCTCTGCGTTGCGGCGCGCGGCGATTGCCAGCAGGCTGAGATCATGATTTCCGAGCACCACGGTGGCGGCATCGGCAAGCGCACGCACCCGACGCAGCACCTCGAGCGACTGACCGCCGCGGTTGACCAGATCGCCGCAGAACCACAGGCGGTCGCTTGCCGGGTCGAAGCGGATCGCATCCAGCAGAGCGGACAGCTCGTCGTCACAGCCCTGAATATCGCCGATGGCCCAGACTGCCATCAGTGAAGCGTTCGTGGCACGGAAAGAGTGAACTCGGGAATCGGTGCGTGGAAGTACGTGCCATCGTCGGCAACCATTTCATAGTTGCCGCTCATGGTGCCCACAGCCGTTTCGAGGACAGCTCCGGACGTGTACTGGAAGTCATCGCCGGGACGCAACCAGGGCTGCTCGCCGACCACGCCATCACCGCGCACTTCCTGAACCTTGCCGTTGCCATCAGTGATGATCCAGTGACGGCGAAGTAGCTGTGCCGCGATGCTTCCGAGATTGTGCAACTTGATGGTGTAGGCGAACACGAAGCGGTTCTCGCGCGGTGCGGACTGGTCGTCGAGAAAGCGGGTGTCGACTTCGATCTGGATTTCGTAGGATTTCGCGGTCATGTTTCGATTATAGAGTGAGCTCAGGGTGCAGGTGGCACTTGGGTGAGCACGCGGGTCAAGCGGCACCAGGCGTCGACGTCGAGGGTCTCGGCGCGCGCGCGTGGGTCGATGTCGGCGGCCTGCATTGCGCCGACGTCTGCAATGCCCGAAAGCGCATTGGACAGGGTCTTGCGGCGCTGCGCGAACCCCGCCTTGACCAGGCGTTCGAAGAGACTGCTGTCGGCGATGTCGACGACCCCCTGGGCCAGCGGGCGCAGGCGCACCACGGCCGAATCCACCTTGGGCGGGGGCCGGAAACAGCCGGGCGCCACGTCAAACAGCGGTTCGACCCGACAGCGGGCCTGCAGCATCACCGACAGCCTGCCGTAGACCTTGCCTCCAGGCGACGCGGCCATCCGCTCCACGACTTCCTTCTGCAGCATGAAGTGCATGTCCTCGATGGCATCGAGGTAGTCGAGGCAGTGGAACAGAATCGGCGACGAGACGTTGTACGGCAGATTGCCGACCAGGCGCAGGCGTGCCCCTGCGGCGAGACTGCGCAGGTCGATGGACAGCGCATCGGCATTGACCACGTGAAGCATGCCGCGCGCGCCGGCGCGCGCCTTCAGCGGCTCGATCAGGTCGCGATCGAGTTCGATGGCGGTGACCTCGCCGCAGGCATCGAGCAGCGGCAGGGTCAGAGCGCCTTCGCCCGGACCGATCTCCACGATGCACTGCCCCGGCTTGGGAGCAACCGCCTGGACGATGCGGCGCAAGGTGCCCGGATCGTGCAGGAAGTGCTGCCCGAAGCGCTTTTTCGGTGCGTGCCGCTCGCTGTTCACGGCGACAGTGCCGCCACTTCGGCATGACGGTGGCAGTCGAGGACATGATCATTGACCATGCCGACCGCCTGCATGAAGGCGTAGCAGATGGTCGAGCCGACGAAGCGGAAGCCGGCGCGCTTCAGTTCGCGGCTCAGGCGGTCGGAGACATCGGTGCGCACCGCAGCGTCTTTCAGACTGGAGAGGCGACCGTCGATCGGTCGGCCGTCGACAAAGTCCCACAGGAAGGCCGCCAGGCTGCCATGGCGCGACTGGATATCCAGTGCGGCCCGCGCGTTGTCGCGTGCCGCGGCGATCTTCAGGCGGTTGCGAACGATGCCCGCGTCCTGCATCAGCATCGCCTGACGAGTGTCGTCGAACGCTGCGACCCGCGCCGGGTCGAAGCCTTCGTAAAGCTCGCGGTAGCGCTCGCGCTTGCGCAGGATGGTGATCCACGCGAGCCCCGCCTGCGCGCCTTCGAGAATCAGCATCTCGAACAGATGGCGATCGTCGAAGCTCGGAACGCCCCATTCGGTGTCGTGATAGGCGACGTATAGCGGGTCTTGGCCGCACCAGGCGCAACGAACGGGTTCTGTCATGAACGGGCCTTGAAGGGGGCGCTGCTACGCGCCGATTGCTGGGTGGGGCGGTTTTCCGTTAGTTTAGCCCGCGTTTCCCACGCTGGCGTCGGTGCACTCCTCCGTAGCCAAGCGACATACGCTGCCTTTCCGCTCCCGACCGCAGGCCGTGCCGACACTCTCCCGACTCTCTGCCAGCGCCAGTCTGCTGGCGATCATGATGATGGTGCTGCCCGAGCCGCTGCAGTCGGCCGAACGCTGTCGTCCCGGCAAGCCCTGCGATCCGCGCGTATGGGCGCTGTGCCGGGTCGATGCGATGCTGTCCTCGTACACGCCGGGATTGCCGCAGGAAGGCGACCGGGAGGCGCACAGCACCTATCTTTCCGCGCGCTCGATCGACGTCAGCCAGCGCGAGTACTACCTTCTTCAGGGCGACGTCGCGGTGCGCCGACTCGATCAGCTGCTGAAGACCGAGAGCCTGCGGTTTTCCCCGACCGAACAGGTCTATGCCGCGGAGGAACCGCTCAGCTACCAAGACCGCAACATGGTGCTGGATGCGGCGCGGGCCAGTGGCGACCTCGATCGCGACAGCGGACGCATGGAAGAGGTGCGCTACCAGTTCGTGCAGGCGCGCGGCAGCGGGGAGGCGGAGAGCGTCGAGCTGATCGACGGCCAGAACAGCGTGCTCAGGAAGGTCACCTACAGCACCTGCGACCTCGACGCGCGCCACTGGGAGTTCCGCGCGCAGGTGATCGAACTCGATCACGAGGCCGGCTGGGGCACCGGCCGCAATCTCAGCCTGCGCGTCGGCAACGTACCCATCCTGTACATGCCCTACTGGCGCTTCCCCCTGGATGATCGGCGCCAGACCGGGTTTCTGGTGCCGCTGATCAGTTCGTCAAGCACCACCGGCGTCGACCTGACCATTCCCTACTATCTCAACCTCGCGCCCAACTACGACGCCACGCTGTTCGCACGCCTGATCGGTGGCCGCGGCATCATGGCGGGTGCGCAGGGCCGCTACCTGTTTCCCGGCCAGCAGGGTGACCTGGAAGTCAACTTCCTCCCCGATGACAACGACTTCGGCGCCGATCGCTGGTTCTGGCGCTATCGTCACGATGGACGTTATGCCGACGGCTGGACGTTCTTCACCCATCTGAGCCGGGTGTCCGATCCGTTCTATTTCGAGGACTTCAGCGACTCGCTGACGCGCACTTCGACGCGCCTGCTGTTCAGTCGAGCCATCCTCGCCAAGCGCTGGTCGAACTATCGGTTCAGCGTCGCCGCCGATCGCTGGCAGGTCACCGACCCGCTGTTCCCGGTGGGCGGTGAGCCATACCGGCGTCAGCCGCGACTCACCTTCAACGGAGGACAGCCGCTGGGTGCAGGGTTCGAGTTCGCCATCGCCAGCGAGCTGGTCGGCTTCCGGAAGGACGGCGCCATCGACGGCGAGCGCCTCGACCTGTATCCACACGTCACCTGGAAGGCCGAGCGCGGCTACGGCTTCCTGCGCAACCAGCTCGGCCTGCGCCATACCAGCTACCGTCTCGACCGCGACGAACGCAACAGCCCTTCGCGCAGCACGCCCATTGCCGCCTTCGATGCCGGGCTGTACTTCGATCGCGATACGCGGCTGTTCGGAAGCAGCTTCGTGCAGACTCTGGAGCCGCGGCTCTTCTACCTCTACGTGCCGTTCCGGGATCAGGAAGACATTCCGCTTTTCGATACCCTGGAACCTGCGTTCGGCTTTTCCCAGCTGTTTCGCACCAACCGCTTCGTCGGCGCCGATCGGCAGATGGACGCCAACCAGCTTGGGGTGGCCGTGTCCACCCGCTACATCGACGATCGCGGTCTCGAGCGGATCAGCGCTTCGATCGGACAGATCAGGTACTTCGAGCCGCAGCGCGTTCAGCTCCCGGGGCGCGCCGCGCGCGATGTGTCCGGCTCACCGATCGTCGGCGAGATCGACCTCCGTTTCGACCGCAACTGGCGGGTGACCTTCGGACAGCAGTGGGATCCCGCCGAAGAGCGCAGCGAGTTCACCTCGGCGCGCCTGCAGTATCGCTTCGACCGCGACGCCCTCGCCGGAGAGCAGGTCGTGGCAGGGCTGTCCTACCGCTTCCGCCGCGACTTCCTGGAACAGTTCGATTTCTCCCTGCTGTGGCCGGTGCGCCCCAATCTGCGCCTGTTCAATCGCTGGAACTACTCGCTGCGCGACGACCAGACCCTGGAAGCGCTTGCCGGGGTCGAGTATGAAACCTGCTGCACGGTGTGGCGTGGCATGGTCCGCCGCTACATCCGCAACGTCCAGGGCGACTTCAACAACGGCATCTGGCTGGAGCTGGAACTGAAGGGTCTGGGCAACCTCGGGCGCAAGTCTGGACCCCTGCTGGAGCGTGCTATCCTTGGCTATGGCAGCGCGTTCGACGACTGAACCCTGCCCGCCCTGGCGGGTCCGAAGGGCGGTCACGTCCACCGATTCGAGAAATCCCCATGCTTAGAATGCTCTGCGTGTTTGTCGCTGTTGTTCTCGCCGTTTCGTCGGTTCCCGCCCATGCCCAGGCGCTGGCCAGCGAGCCTCTGGACCGCATCGTCGCCGTAGTCGATGAAGACGTCATCCTGCAGAGCGAGCTCGACCGCGCCGTGGCCACCATCATGGCCCAGTACTCGCGCAACCCCGAGCAGCTGCCGCCGCGCCATGTGCTCGAGCGTCAGGTGCTGGAGCGGCTGGTGCTGCTGCGCCTGCAGATCGAGCGCGCGCAAAGTTCCGGCATCCGCGTGGGCGACGCCGACGTCGATCAGGCGGTGGCCATGGTGGCGCAGCAGTACTCGCTCAGCGTTCCCCAACTGCGCGCTTCTCTGGAAGCGGACGGCTTCACCTGGGAGGAGTACCGGAATTCGCTGCGCGAGGAGATCCTGCTGCAGCGCATGCGATCGCGCATCGTGCAGAGCAGGGTGCAGGTGTCGGACACCGAGATCGACATCCTCCTGGCCAGCGACAGCCTGAAGCGCGGTGAAGTGCGTCTTGGCCATATCCTGGTCGCGGTGCCTGACAGTGCCGATGCCGAGACCATCCGCGTCGGTCGCGAGAAGGCGGAAGGAGTGCGCAAGCTGATCGACGAGGGCATGGATTTTGCCGCTGCTGCCATCCGCTACTCGGATGGACAGAATGCGCTGGACGGTGGCGACCTCGGCTGGCGTCGTTTCGACGAAGTGCCCAGCATGTTCGCCGATCTGGTGCAGGGCATGCGCCCCGGCGACCTCACCCAGCCGGTGCGCGGCCAGTCCGGGTTTCACATACTCAAGGTGGTGGATACCCGTAACGAAGGTCGCCAGGTGGTCCGCGAGTACAAGGCCGGGCACATCCTGATCCGTGAAACCGAACTGCAGACAGCCACCCAGGCACTCAACCGCATCCGCGACCTGCGCAGCCGCGTGGTGGCCGGCGAGAATTTCCAGGATCTGGCGCGCGAGCACTCGGAAGACGAAACCACGCGCAACCTCGGCGGTGATCTGGGCTGGTTCCAGGCACAGGCGTTCGGGCCGCGCATTGCCGAAACGGTGATTGCGCTGGCCGACGGCGAAGTCAGCGAGCCGTTCCGCAGCGATCTCGGCTGGCACATCCTGTACCGGGAAGCCGAGCGCGACATGGACCGCACCGAGGACTACATGCGCATGCAGGCCCGCGACACCATCCGCAATCGCAAGGCCGAGGAGGAGTTCGAGCTGTTCCTGCGGCAGCTGCGCGATGAGGCCTTCATCGAGACCCGTCTCGCCGGAAGCTGATCGCATGGGTGCGGCACGTCTGGCGTTGACGCCGGGCGAGCCCGCCGGCATCGGGCCGGATCTTGCGCTGATGCTGGCGCAGTCGCCGGACTTGGCGGCAAGCATCGTCGCCATCGTCGATCCCGCCTTGCTCGCTTCGCGGGCCGCGGCACTTGGACTCCCATTCGCGGCCATTGCAGCCGACGCGCATCCGTCCGGACCCGGCCAGTTGCCCTGCGTGGCGCTGTCTATGGCGCGGGCCGCGGTGGCGGGTCGACTCGATGTGGCCAACGCGCCGTATGTACTCGAGTGCCTGCGCGTGGCCGCCGATGGCTGCATGGACGGTCGCTTCGCCGGCATGGTCACCGGGCCGGTCCACAAGGGCGTGATCAACGACGCGGGCATTGCGTTCAGCGGACACACCGAGTTTCTCGCCGAACGCGCCGGAGTCGAACGGGTGGTGATGCTGCTTGCGGCCGGTGCCCTGCGCGTGGCCCTGGCCACCACCCACCTGCCGCTGTCTGCAGTACCCGCGGCGATCTCGCAATCGGCGCTGCAGTCCACCCTGCGCATCCTGCATGGCGACCTGGTACGTCGCTTCGCCATCGTCGCACCGCGCATCGCCGTGCTTGGCCTGAATCCGCACGCCGGCGAGGGCGGTCATCTGGGCCGCGAGGAGATCGAGGTGATCTCCCCCGTACTCGAGAACCTGCGCGGCGAGGGGATGCATCTCGATGGTCCGCTTGCCGCCGATACCGCCTTCGTGCCGGCGCGCCTGAAGGATTTCGACGCCGTGCTCGCCATGTACCACGATCAGGGCCTGCCGGTGCTGAAGCACGCCGGATTCGGCGAGGCGGTCAACATCACGCTCGGCCTGCCCTTCGTGCGTACCTCGGTGGATCATGGCGTGGCGCTGGATCAGGCGGCGAGTGGCGCCGCACGGGACGGCAGCATGCGCGCAGCGGTCGCGCTGGCGCGCCTCATGACAGGTTCCGCCTGAGCTACGGACGGCTGGTCGGCCGCAGCCGGTCTTTCCACGCTGGACGCTTCAGCCGATCAGCGCGCCGACATGGGCGCGCACTGATTCCTTCAGTGCGGTGAGGCTGTAGCCGCCCTCCAGAGTGGAAACCAGGCGGCCGTTGGCGTGACGGTCGGCGACCTCGACCAGTTGCCCGGTGATCCAGGCGTAGTCGTCGGCGCCGAGGTTCAGATTGGCCAGCGGATCGAGTCGATGGGCGTCGAACCCGGCCGAGACCAGGATCAGCTGCGGCGCGAAGGCATCCAGCGCCGGCAGCAGCGTCTTGCTCCAGGCGTCGCGAAAGGCGACCGTCCCCGAGCCGGGCGGCAACTGCGCGTTCATGGCGTTGCCGATGTGCGCGTCGCCGCCGGTGCCGGGGTACAGCGGCCACTGGTGGCTCGACACGTAAAGGGTGCGCGGTTCGTCGGCGAGGATGGCTTCGGTGCCGTTGCCGTGATGGACATCGAAGTCGACCACCGCCACGCGTTCGAGCTGATGTTCGTGCACCGCGTGCAGGGCAGCACAGGCGATCCCGTTCAGCGGGCAGAAGCCCATGGCGCGCTCACGGGTGGCGTGGTGTCCGGGTGGGCGGGTGGCGCAGAAGGCATGTTTCGCGTCCCCGGCCATCACCGCGTCGACCGCCGCAATCAGCGCGCCGACGGCGCGCAGGGTGGCATCGGCAGAGTGTTCGGACATCGCGGTATCGGCATCCAGCCGAAGCCGGTCGCCTTCGCGCACCGGCTGCAGAACGCGATCCAGCAGCGCTGCGTCGTGTGCGCGCAGGACCTGTTCACGCGATGCCTGCGGCGCCTCGCGGCGCTCGATCATCGGCGCCACCATCGGCAGTTCCAGCGCGGACAGCACGGTGACCAGGCGCGGCGGACACTCCGGGTGGCCAGGTCCGGGGTCGTGGGCCAGACAGGCAGCGTGGGTATAGAGCAGCAGGCTCAAGACATGCCTACCGGCGCCGCTGGTGATCCCACAGCACTTCACCATGCCCGTCGTGCCGGGACAGCACGCGGGCGAGGACGAACAGCAGGTCGGACAGCCGGTTGAGGTAGCGAATCGCCTGCGGGCGCACCGAATCATGGTGCGAAAGGGTGACCACTTCGCGTTCGGCGCGGCGGCAGATGGTGCGCGCCAGGTGGCACTGTGCCGCGGCCATGCCGCCGCCGGGCAGGATGAAATCCTTCAGCGCCGGCAGGTCGTCGTTGAAGCGGTCGAGGATGGTTTCCAGACGCTTGATGTCGGCGTCATCGATGGCTGAGTGGCCGGGAATGCACAGTTCGCCACCGAGATCGAACAACTGGTGCTGCACGCCGACCAGCGCTTCGCGCACCGTATCCGGAAGCTGGCAGGCGAGCACCACGCCGATGGCGGAGTTGGTCTCGTCGACCGTGCCGTAAGCGGTGACTCGCGCGGAATCCTTGGACACCCGCGCGCCGTCGCCGAGACCGGTGCTGCCGTCGTCTCCGGTGCGCGTATAGATCTTGCTGAGGCGGTTGCCCATCAGGCGCGGTGGGAACGGTCCTGCATGCCGCCCAGCGTACGCGCCAGCGCGGTGCCGAGCAGGTGAAGTCCGGCGCCGATGGCGACGTGGATGACGGTGCTGCTCAGATAGGGAAGGTACCAGTGACCGAGGTTGGTGATCCAGCCGCTGAAGGTCGGCTCCGCGACCACCGCCGGGCTCAGCCAGTAGAAGCTGCCGTTGGAGAGCAGGAAACACAGGCTGACGGCCACCGGCAGCGTCAGCGCCAGCACGCCAAGTTCGCGCAGTCCGGGGCCGCGGTAGTAGCGGCGCAGCAGCAGTCCGCCGGCCCACAGGCTGAAGTAGGCGGGCAGCAGGAACCAGTACGCCGGCGATACGCAGTAGTGGGTCCAGAAGCTCTGGCCGGTGCCGCTGATGACGAACCAGTCGGCCAGCACGGCCACGCCGATCAGCAGCGGGAACGCCCAGCGGGTGGCGCCACGCAGGTAGAAGCCGCCGATGAAGAACGCCGCCCAGGAGGCATCGGGAATCGCCGCGAAGTGGCCGATGCGGGTGGCGAAGATCACCGCGGCCAGTGCCAGCAGGATGCCGAGTCGATGGGTGGGACTGAGAGTCATGGGGCCGATTTCCTTGAAACAGGGCGACATTCTAGCGGATGCGTCACCCATGGCGCGGCCCTCACGCCGTGACCGGCTATCATCGCGGTATGCGGCATGATCTCGACATCCTGATCGTCGGCGGAGGTTTGGTAGGCTGCAGCCTCGCTGCCGCGCTCGACGGCAGCGGCCTGCGCCTGGGACTGGTGGAAGCTGCGCCCCCCGGCGGCGCCGCGCCACCCGGCTTCGACGAGCGCAATCTGGCGCTGGCGCGGGCGACCGTGCAGGCGCTCACCGCTCTCGACGTGTGGGCGCGGCTGGGCGAGGCGGCGCAGGCGATCCGCAGTGTGCATGTGTCCAGCCGCGGCGATTTCGGCAGTCTGCGCCTGCGTGCGGCAGACCATGGGCTCGATGCATTCGGTGCAGTGCTGCCCGCGCGGGTATTGGGCGCAGCGCTGCAGGCGCGCGTGGCCGACATTGACGGCCTGCTGCACCTGGCGCCTGCTCGACTTGTGGCGGCCACGGTCGACAGCGGGGGCATCGAAGCGCGCATCGAGACCGCCCAGGGCGAGCGCGTGCTGCGCGCCCGCCTGTTGGTCGGCGCCGACGGCACCCATTCCAGCGCGCGCGCCATCGCCGGGATCGGCAGCGTCGATCACGACTATGCGCAGACCCTGTTCGTCAGCAACCTGGTCGCCGAGCGCGAGCACGATGACTGTGCGTTCGAACGCTTCACTGCCGAGGGTCCGGTGGCGCTGTTGCCCTTGGCCGGTGGCAGGCTGGGGTCGGTGTGGACGGTGCCTGCCGGCGAGGCGGATGCAGTTTCCGCGCTGTCCGACCAGGCCTACCTGGAGGCGCTGCAGACGCGGCTGGGATGGCGACTTGGGCGCTTGCGCCGGGTCGGCAAGCGCCATCCGTACCGCATCGTGAAGGTGGTCGCCGAGCGACTGGTCGGTGATCGCATGGTACTGGTCGGCAATGCCGCACAGACCCTTCATCCGGTGGCCGCGCAGGGTTTCAACCTGGGCCTGCGCGATGCTGCCACGCTGGCGGACATGCTGCGTTCGGGCGCCGATCCGGGCGACGCATCGCTGCTGGCAGACTACGCCTTGCGTCGTCGCGAGGACCGCGAGCAGACGCTCGGTTTCAGTCATGGCTTGATCGGCCTGTTTGCGGACATACCGGCACCGCTGCGTGCGCTGCGCAGCTTCGGTTTTGCTGCACTGAACCTGCTGCCGCCGCTGCGCCATCGCCTCGCCATGGCGGCCATGGGCTACCGCGGCGAAACGCCGGCGCTGCTGCGCGGAGTGCGACCATGAGCAGGCGAGACCTGTTCGATGTCACCGTGGTAGGCGCCGGCATGGTGGGTGCCGCAGCGGCGCTGGGCCTGGCGCGCGCAGGCTTCCGGGTGGCGCTGGTCGAGGCTCGCCCGCCGGAGCCCTGGAGCGCCGAGGAGGACGTCGGGCTGCGCGTCTCCGCGCTCAGCACCGCCTCGCAGGCGCTGCTGGAGCGTCTCGACGTGTGGCCCGCGATCGCCGCAGGGCGGGTGTCGCCCTACCAACGCATGCGGGTCTGGGACGAGGAGGGCGAGATCGGCTTCGACGCCGCCGAAGAGGCGCGCGCCGAGCTTGGCCACATCGTCGAGAACGCGCTGGTCGCCGACCGACTGTGGGCCGCCCTGCAGCGCGAATCCGGGATCGAGCTGCACTGCCCTGCAAAGGTGACCGGCCTCGATCAGGACGAGCGTCAGGCCTTGGTCGAGCTGGACGACGCCGAGCGTTTGCGGTCGCGCGTGGTAGTGGCCGCGGACGGCGCCGGTTCGCCGCTGCGTGGCCTCGCCGGGATCGAGACCAGCGGTCGCGACTACCGCCAGAAGGGCCTGGTGCTGCACGTCAGGAGCCAGCTGCCGCACCGGGAGACCGCCTGGCAGCGCTTCCTTCCCGGCGGCCCGCTGGCCCTTCTGCCCCTGGCCGACGGGCGCTGTTCCATCGTGTGGACGCGCCCGGACGCCGAGGCGGACGAGCTGTTCGCACTATCCGACGACGCGCTCTCTGAAAGACTCACCGAGGCCTCGGCGGCTCGCCTGGGGCGACTCGAAGTCGCCAGCGCGCGCGCCGCGTTCCCGCTAAGGCTGCAGCTGGCGAAGGCCTACAGCGCGGGTCGCCTGGTGCTGGCCGGCGACGCCGCGCACGCGGTGCACCCGCTGGCCGGGCAGGGCGTGAACCTCGGGTTCCTCGACGTGGCGGTGCTGGAGGCAACTCTCGTGCGTGCCCGCGAAGCGGGCCGTGACATCGGTGCGACCGACGTGCTGCGCCGCTACGCCCGCGCCCGGGCCAGCGAGAATGCGCTTGCCGCCCGCGGCTTCGATGCACTGGAACGTCTTTTCGGCCATACGCATCCGGCAGTGGCGGCGCTGAGGCGCCAAGGCCTCAGCCTGGCTGACCGCATCCCGCCGCTGAAGCGCTTCTTCATGCGGCAGGCGGCAGGCGAGGGTGGCGGCCTTTTCCAACGGTAGGTCCCCTGAAGGGATGCCCCAAGACGAGCCTCGCCAATGCAGAGACTCGGTTCTGCATCAACCCTCCGCTTCGATCCCGCGCACACGTCGGGGCTGAGGCCCCTCCTACAATCGCCTTGCTCTGTGGAGCGCACCCGTGCGCCACCGCGGAATGGCTACGAAGCGGAGGGCACGATCGCGCACAGGTGCGCTCCTACAGGGGGTTGCCCAATACTTGTGCAGACGGCAGCCTTTGCTCAACTCCCATCTCCCGAACCGCCATGACTACCCTTCACGATTTCAGCGTCGAATCTCTTGACGGCAAGCCCCTGCGCTTTGAGCGCTTCCGCGGTGGGCCGGTGCTGCTGGTCAATGTGGCCAGTCGTTGCGGGCTGACGCCGCAGTATGCGGGGCTCGAATCGCTGTGGCGCGCCCATCGTGATCGAGGTCTGACGGTGGTCGGCCTTCCCTGCAACCAGTTCGGTGCCCAGGAGCCGGGGACTTCGCTGGAGATCAGCAGCTTCTGCAGCGTCAACTACGACGTCAGCTTTCCGCTGACCGTCAAGATCGAGGTCAACGGCCCGGGGCGGCATCCGCTGTATCGCTGGCTGGCCGGCGACGAGTCACCCTATGCGGGCGACATCCGCTGGAACTTCGAAAAATTCCTCTGCGACGGCGAAGGCCGGCGCGTGATGCGCTTCGCACCTCAGGTGACACCGGATGCAGCAGAGCTGCAGGCGGCGGTGGCGCAGTTGCTGCGCGATTGAGCGCAGCGGCCACGCGCGTACGAAACGACTGGGCGGGCAGCTGTCGTAGGAGCCCACTGGTGGGCGACCGCCCGTTTGCTTGAACGTCGCACCCGGCTCGCCCACCAGTGGGCTCCTACCAGGGCAGGGCGAGGACGGTGATTTCTTCGCGATCGTGGTAGAGCTGGCGAGCGCGCAGGTCGAGGCGCAGGCCGCTTTCATCGCGCAGCAGGTCGAGACACAGCCGCGTTTCCTGCCAGCGCTTCTTCATAGGCAGCTTGAGGTTGAACAGCGCGCGTCGCGCCAGGCCTTCGCGCAGCCACTCGGTCATCAGTGCAGCGACCCGACGTGGCTGTTCGACCATGTCGCAGACCAGCCAGTCGCAGGGCTGCTGCGGGCGGAAGCGGAAGCCGTCCTCGCGGCGGTGCTCGATCAGGCTGGAGGCGATGGCCGCGTCCGCCAAAGGACCGTTGTCGACGGCGATCACGTGCAAGCCCAACCGCGCCAGAACCCAGCTCCAGCCACCGGGCGCGGCGCCGAGATCGACCGCAGCCATGCCGGGCTTGAGCCATCGCGCGCGCTCGTCCTCATCCAGCAGCACGTGCAGCGCCTCGTCCAGCTTGAGCGCCGAGCGGCTCGGCGCTTGGCGCGCCAGCCGCATGCGCGGGATGCCCTGTGGCCACGGCGCGCTGCCTTCGTCACCGAGCGCGATCAGCACTCGGGAACCGTGGGGAAAGAACAGGTGCAGTCGCGGACCCTTGGGCCGAACAAGCCCGCGCTGGCGCAGCGCGGCCGCGGCAGCATGTCCGAATTTCCTGCAGAACGTGGCGAGCGCCTTGCCGGTGTCGGAGTCCGGGTGTTCGACCTGCACGTCGCAGTAAGCGTGACCGAGGCCATCAAGCGCAGCCAGGATCGGCGTGAGGCGATCCTCGCTCGGAAGCCCGTCCAGATCGGCGAGCACCGCGAGACGCTGGCGCGCAAAGATCAGCTGGCGCCACGGCTGCTCAGCAGCCAGATCGCGAGGCGATTCGCAGAACCATTCGACGAACGCGCTGCCATGCCCGGTGCGTGCGTAGCCCGGGTGGCGCTCACCCGCGCGTTCGGCGATTTCGGCCGCGCACTCGGCCTCGAAGCCGGGTCGGCAGTAGAGCAGCAGCGCATTCAATCAGGGTACGCCGAGCAGCTCGCAGAGTTCCGTCATGGTTTCAACCGTGGCATGAGCTTCCGCTGCGCTGTCGGGTACCGCGCCGGCCTTCTGTCCGCGACGCACCCAGACCGTGTTCATCCCCAGCGCGCGTGCCGGGCCGATATCGTGAAAGCGGCTCTGCGCAGCGTGCAGGATGCGCTCAGGAGGCACGCCGGAGGCTTCGATGAGGCGCTTGAAGTTGGCCGGGTCGGGCTTGTAGCTGCCGATGTCCTCGGCGGTCAGCACCAGGTCGAAGGGGCGACCGAGCGCATCCTGGGTGGGCTCGAAGAGATCACGGTCGACATTGGAAAGCACGGCAAGGCGGTAGCGGGTGCGCAGCCGCGCCAGACCTTCGACGCTGTCGGGAAAGGCCGGCCACTTTCCGAGGCTGAGGCTCAATCGGTGCTCATCACCGCGATCGAGGTTGAGGCCGAAGCGTTGCGCTATGCCGAGCGTGCAGATCGCCAGCACCTCGCGGTAGCTGCGATAGGGAGGCTGCTCGGCGCGCGCCTCGATCTCGGCGAAGGTGGCCAGCACCGCCGGCACCAGCAGGGTGCGCTGCGAGCGCATGAACAGCGATGCCAAGGCAGACGCAATACCGCGCTCCCAGTCGATCAGGGTGCCGTAGCAGTCGAAGCTGATGAGGTCGATGTCTTGGGCGATGGCGGCGGTGGTCATGGCAGGGCAGGTTTCGGGATCCAGGGCCTGGGGCTTTAGGGCTTTTGGGGCCAACGGCCCAGGCTCCGGGCTTTGAGGTGGCACGATTGAAAGTCAAACCTCGGTTCGTTGGGTCTCGATCAAGCGCTGCGTCGTTGATCCCAAGGGTAGCAGCCTCGCGAGCGTTTCCCCTAGGCCCTAGGCCCTAGGCCCCAAGCCCCAAGCCCTGTGCCCTCACATCTCAATACATCTTCCCGCCGCGCTCCGCATAGAGCTTGAGCACCGCGCACGCCTCCTTGCGCAGGATGTCGCGGCGCACCGTGATGCCGCGGCGTTCCAGTTCGCCGATCCAGTCGGCGGGCAGGGGGCCTTCGTCGAATTCGGTCAGTGATTCGACGTCTTCGCCGCGCGCACCGATCAGCAGTTCGCTGATGCCCGACCAGAAGGTCGCGCCGTAGCACTGGCAGCACGGCTGCGAGGAGGTCGCCAGGGTGTAGCGGCCACCGTCGTCATCGAGGCGGAAACGTCCAAGCGCCTGCTGCGCGCTCATGTAGGCCATCATTTCGGCGTGTGCGGCCGAACAGTTTTCGGGCACCACGCGATTGACGCCGAGACCGATCATGCGATGCTCGCCGTCGAACAGTGCGGCACCGAACGGACCACCGCCATCGTTCAGCACGTTGCGTCGCGACAGTTCGACCGCCAGCGCGATCTTGTCGGCGTCAGTCGGATAGAGCACGTCGATCGACGCGAATTCGGCGACCCAGTCGGGCAGGCTCAGCGAGACCGTCAGCCCGAGCACGGTCAGTCGAGCCTGTCGTGATCGCCACCGGATGCGACACCCTCGCAGCGGCCTTCGATGCAGGTGCAGCCGCTCAGTTCGGGAAAGCCGCACACGCTGCTGATTCCCTGCGCGGCGCATTCGGCGCTCACGCGCTCCGGGAAGGTGGGGCTGTCGCGGTTGACGCAGGCCGGGAAATAGCCGCAGCAGTTGCCAAGGTTTTCGATGGTGCAGTCGGCATCGGTCTGGCAGCTGAAGTCGACGCCGCGCCAAAGGCCGTCGTTGCCGACGTCCGGCACGGCGCTGTCCTGCCGCGGGGCAGCGCAGGCGGTGAGCGGCAGTATCAACAACAGGGGCAGCAGGCGCATGCCCTGAACTCTGCCGTGCAG
>CAZGKE010000008.1:0-44904 GCA_964526035.1 uncultured Gammaproteobacteria bacterium
AGCATGATGCTGCCGCTGCTGCACCACGGCATGCTGGTGGTCGGCCTGCCCTACACGCTTCCCGCACTCACCCACACCAGCAGCGGCGGCACACCGTACGGAGCCAGCCACTGGGCCGGCGCGGATGGCGAACGCGCGCTGAGTGAAGACGAGAAAACGCTGTGCCGCGCGCTCGGCCGCCGCGTCGCCGAAGCGGCACAGCGCCTGGAGGGGTTCCATTGAATGTGCATCGCGTCGCAGCGTTGATCTGCGCGCTGCTGCTGGTGAACCTTCTCGTCTGGTACCTGTGGTGGGCGCCACCCACCGTCGCACCGCTGTGGCTGGTGCTGGGCGTGCTGCTTCCACCGCTGCTGCTGGCACTGACCGGACTGCTGGCCGGGCGCCGCTCGGCGCCGTTCTGGGCTGGCGTGCTGGCGCTCCTGTACTTCTGTCGCGGCATCAGCGAAGCGTGGACCGATGCAGCCGCACGTGAACCGGCGGCTGTCGAGGCGCTGCTTGCCGCCGCGCTGATCATGGTGCCGGCAACGCTGATGCTTCGGCAGAAGCGAGCGCGTCGCTCCGCAGGTCACACGGGGGGGTGAGTCTGCGGGGCCTGGGGTATAGCGGGATATCGTAGCGAAGATGGCCGTCACATCTAGCGCCCTTATTTCCGTCTGATGCCGCGCTCCACTTCGCACGGGCGACCTCCGACAGTCGGCTGTCGTACGCCTATACTTGCCGTTTCTCATGCAGGCCAAGCACTCCCGTGGAAGAACTGTTGATCGTCACCACCGGCGGCACCATCGACAAGATCTACTTCGATGACAAATCCGATTTTCAGGTGGGTGCGCCCCAGATCGGACGGATTCTCGAAGAGCTCGGCGTCGCCTTCCGCTTCCAGGTGATTCCCGTTCTTCGCAAGGACAGCCTGCACATCGATGATTCAGATCGCGAGCTGATCAGGCGCACGGTGGAGGCGCACGACACCCGGCACGTGCTCATCACCCATGGCACCGACTCAATGGTGCAGACAGCGCGCGCGCTGGCAGGCATGGAAGGAAAAGTCATCGTGCTGACCGGCTCGCTCAACCCGGCGCTGTTCCGCAGCTCCGACGCCGTGTTCAACGTGGGTACCGCCGTCGGCGCGGTTCAGGCTCTTGCCGAAGGCGTATACATCGCCATGAACGGCCGCATCTGGGATCCGATGCGGGTACGCAAGAACGTGGAAGCGAACCGGTTCGAGGCGGAGCCGCAATAGCAGTTGCAGTCGCCAATTCCAGTTGCCAGGAAATCGGCCCTGCTTGCCGACCAACGCTTCGCACCGCCGGCTCTTCTGTCTACTGGAACTGGCTACTGGAACTGGACCACCCTACTTCGGCCCGAACATATGCACCGACTTCGGCCGACGTGCCAGCAGGAAGATGGCGAGCAGGAGCAGGACCGGTGCCATCCAGTGGGTGAACTTGAGCCATCGATGACTTGAACTCACTGCGGATCCGGTGAGGATATCCATTGCGGCACGCGGGCTGGCGAGCACCCGCTCCTCGGCCGGCCCGAAAGCACGCCGGGCCAGACTCTCTCCGCTATCGACGAAAAGCCCGTTGCCAGCCAGCCACTCGCCGCTGCGCATGTACAGCAGCACCAGCGGCGCTTCCCTCGTCGCCGAATCGAGCGCCGCCGCACCCAGCTCCGGGATGCGCAGCAAACCACCCCAGACGATGGCGTTGTAAGAGAAGCTGAGCAGGAAAAGGACCAGGACGATCCAGTGGCGATATCGCTTGAGCATGCAGAATACGTCTTCGCAGGCTTCAGAAAAGGCCCATCTCGAGCCGGGCCGACTCGCTCATCATGTCACGATTCCATGGTGGATCGAAAATCAGGTCCACGTCGACTTCGACCACCGTGGGAATCAGCTCGAGCTTGGCGCGTACATCATCGACCAGCGTGTCGCCCATGCCACAGCCGGGCGCAGTCAGGGTCATCTTGATCGCCACGTCGCGGCGTCCGTCGACGGCAGGTTTCACCTCACACTCGTAAACCAGTCCGAGGTCGACGATGTTGACCGGAATCTCCGGGTCGTAGCAGGTGCGCAACTGCTGCCAGACCAGCTTTTCGAAATCCTCGTCGCTTGCATTTTCCTGCAGTTCCGGAACCGGCAAGGGCTCCTTGCCGATGGCCTCCGCGTCCGCACCACGAATGCGGAACAGATTGCCTTCGACATAGACCGTGAAGCTGCCGCCGAGGGCCTGGGTGATGTAGCCGACGCTGCCCGCGGGCAGCGTCACTTCCTCGCCCTGCGGCACGAGTACGGCTTCGCAGTCGCGACCAAAACGCACGGGTTCACTGGATCGGTTGTACATGGCGGCCATTATATAGGACCAAAACAGTCCGGATAGGGCTTGGTGAACGCGGACCTCGCCACGTGCGGGCCGTCGGCTACCATGTCCCGACCGACCATGGATGCCCGTTCTTGTCTTCCCCGACCCGCGCGGAGTCTTCGCGCTCCTACCTTCTGGCGTCGATTTCCGGCCTGGCAGCGGCCGCCAGCATGGCCATGCTGTGGGCGATCGTCGCAGTCCACGGGTCCGGCTTCGCGCTGGTCATGCCTCTTTTTGCCGCGATGGCGGTGGCGTTCGCGCTCGGCCTGCACGGCATTCGCGGAAACGCGGGGGCGGCGATCATGGCCGCGGCGCTCACCATTCTGGCCAGCGCTGCGGCCGTCACGCTGACCGTCGGGGTGCGAATGGCAATCAATTTCCGCATGGAACTGCATCAGGTGCTGCAGGCGATGGGACTGGAAATGACCTGGGCGATCTGGCGCGCTCGCCAGGACGTCTTGGGCGACAGCCTGATCGTGGCTGGAACCATCCTCGCCACCTGGCTTGCGGGACGCCGGCGGCGGCGCTAGTCCGAAATCGAAAGCCTTCTGTCCGCGAAGGACGCAAAGATCGCAAAGGAAAGTCAGCGCAGGTTGGGGCAAGCGCAGCGCACCCCAACGAACTTTCGGTTTCCTATGCTGCGGTTGAGAGCCGTCGGGGTTCGCTACGCCTACCCCGACCTACAAGTGCAGGCGCGGCGCGTCCTCAGTGCCCGCCGCCGCCGTCCAGCGCCTTCAGCTCCGACAGCATGCGACTGGCAGCTTCCTGGCCGTCGGCGTAGAGCATGCGACAGTTCTCGGCATAGAACAGCGCGTTCTCGATTCCGGCGAAGCCGGTGCCCTTGCCGCGCTTGATCACGATCACCTGCTTGGCGTCAACCACGTCGAGGATCGGCATGCCGTAGATCGGGCTGGACTTGTCGGTCTTGGCCACCGGGTTCACCACGTCGTTGGCGCCGATCACGATGGCGACGTCGCAGTTCTTGAACTCGGGGTTGACGTCGTCCATGTCGGCGATCAGGTCGTAAGGCACGCCGGCCTCGGCCAGCAGCACGTTCATGTGGCCGGGCATGCGCCCGGCGACCGGATGGATGGCGAACTTGACGTCGACATCGCGGGCGATAAGCTGCTTGCACAGCTCCCAGATCTTGTGCTGCGCCTGCGCCACCGCCATGCCGTAGCCGGGAACGATGATCACGCGCTCGGCGAGATACAGGTAAGACGCCGCATCCGGCGCCTCGATCGGCTTCATGGTGCCTTCGATCTCGCTGGCACTGGCGCCGCCGCCACCGAAGTTGGAGAACAGCACGTTGCTGATCGAGCGGTTCATGGCCTTGGCCATCAGCTGGGTCAGCAGCATGCCGGCCGCACCAACCACGGTGCCGGCGATGATCAGCGCCTCGTTCTGCAGCACGTAGCCCTTGAAGGCCACGGCGAGGCCGGTGAAGGCGTTGTACAGCGAGATCACCACCGGCATGTCGGCGCCGCCGATCGGCAGCGTCATCAGCACGCCAAACAGCAGCGACAGCACGAAGAAGGCGATGATGATGTTGGTGTCGGGGGTGAACAGCAGCGCCCCGCCCAGCCCCAGCGCCGACAGGAACACCAGCATGTTGACCAGCTGCTGCCCACCGAAGCGGAAGGTCTTGTCGAGACGTCCGTCGAGCTTGGCCCATGCAATCACCGAGCCGGAGAAAGCCACCGCGCCGATCAAGGAGCCGAGGATGGCGAGCACCGACATCGGCGTGGTCAGGCACTCGTGCGCGGTCAGCGCGTCGACTGTGCAGGCGCCTTCAAAAGCGGCGTTGTTCAAGAGCGCCACCGCGCCGATGGCCGCTGCCGAACCGCCGCCCATGCCGTTGAAGATGGCGACCATCTGCGGCATGTCGGTGATCGGCACCTTCTTGCCCCACACCCAGAACAGGTAGGAGAGCACGATGGCGACCACCATCAGGATCAGATTGGTCTGGTCGATGCGGTGGTCGGTCCAGGTGGCAGGGGCGACGAAGGTGACCAGCACAGCGATCACCATGCCCAGTCCTGCCCAGCGGATGCCGCGACGCGCGGTGACCGGCGAACCCATCTGCATCAGGCCGAGGATGAACAGGACCGCGGCGGCGAAGTAGCTGGCCTGGGCCAGGAAGTCGAGGATGACGTCCATGCTCATGTCACTGGCCTCCAGGCTTCTTGCTCGACTTGAACATGTCGAGCATGCGTTCGGTGACCACGTAGCCACCCACCGCGTTGCCGGCGCCGAGCAGGACGGCGACGAAGCCGATCACCCGCTCCAACGTGGAGTCGGCGTGTCCAAGCGCAATCATCGCGCCCACCAGCACGATGCCATGCACGAAGTTCGAACCCGACATCAGCGGCGTGTGCAGGATCACCGGGACCCGCGAAATGATGACGTGGCCGGCAAAGGCGGCCAGCATGAAGATGTAGAGGGCAAGGAATCCGTCGATCATGGCGTCACTAGCCTCCTACTCGTTCGCGGGTTGGCGCATGGCGGATCTCACCGTCGTGAGTGAGGCAGGCGCCGGCCACCAGGTCGTCCTCGAAGTCGATATTCAGTCCGTCTTCGGCGATCAGCAGCTCAAGGAAGTTGTAGAGATTGCGCGAGTACATCTCGCTGGAATGGATGGCGCCCATGCTCGGCATGTTGATCGGACCGACGATGGTCACCGCGCCCTCGCTGAAGGTTTCACCGGGGCGGGTCAGCTCGCAGTTGCCGCCGGTCTCGGCGGCGAGGTCGACCAGCACGCTGCCGGCACGCATGCCGCGCACCATGTCGGCGCTGACGATTTTTGGCGCCGGGCGTCCTGGCACCGCGGCGGTGGTGATCACCACATCGATGCCCTTGAGATGTTCGGCCAGCCTTCGCTGCTGTTCGGCACGCTCCTCGGCCGTGAGTTCGCGCGCATAGCCGCCCTCACCCGCCGCGCTGACGCCGAGGTCGAGGAACTTGGCGCCGAGCGACTCGATCTGCTCTCTGGTCTCGGGCCGTACGTCGAAGCCCTCGACCTGCGCGCCGAGGCGGCGGGCGGTGGCAATCGCCTGCAGACCGGCCACGCCCGCGCCGATGATCAGCACCTTGGACGGACGGATGGTGCCGGCAGCGGTGGTCAGCATCGGAAAGAATTTGCCCGACGTCTGCGCCGCAATCAGCACCGCCTTGTAGCCGGCCATGCCGGCCTGCGAGGACAGCACGTCCATCGCCTGCGCACGCGTGGTGCGCGGCAGCAGCTCCATCGAAAACGAAGTGATCCTGCGGTCGCGCAGGGCGCGCACGCGCTCATCATCCTGATGCGGGGCGAGCATGCCGATCAGCACCGAGCTCTCGCGCATGGCGGCAATCTCTTCGCGGCTGGGCGGGCGCACCTTGAACAGCACGTCGCCACGACCGATGGCGGTCGCGGCAGAGTCTACGGTCTCGGTGTCGGCAAACGCAGCGTCCGGAATGTGAGCGCCACCGCCGGCGCCCTTCTCCATGACGATCCCGACACCCTTGGCGCGCAGCTTCCTGGCGACGTCGGGCACCAGCGCCACGCGCTGCTCGCCCGCTGCCGTCTCGCGCACGACGGCCACAGTGATTGCCATCGAAACCTCTCCCCGGGTCGAAAGACCGCGCCATGCTAGCTGATCGGGCCGCGGATCGGGAAACAGAGTCGAGACGCGTGGCTCGGGTCCCGGGTCCCGAGGTCCCGGCTCTGCACTGCTACACTCCCGACCCCATGACCCCCTACGACTTCCTCGCTTCGCGGCGTTCGGTGCCCGCGCGGCTGCTGGGCGAGCCGGGCCCGAGTGATGCCCAGGTCGTCCAGCTCCTCGCTCTTGCCGTGCGCGTTCCCGACCACGGCAAACTCGAGCCCTGGCGCTACCTGCTGATTCGCGGCGACGCTCGGCATCGACTGGGCGAAATGTTCCGGCTTCGTCATCTTGCGATCTCCGCGGATGTCCATGAGGCGACCCTTGAGAAGGACCGCCTGCGCTTCTCCTATGCGCCGACGGTGATTGCCGTCGTGGCGCGCGTCATTTCCGGGCACAGGATTCCGGAGCAGGAGCAGGTCCTGTCTGCGGGGCTGTCCGCGTTCACTCTGCTTCTCGGTGCACAGGCTCTGGGGTTCGGAGCGCAGTGGCTGACCGGCTGGGCCGCCTACGACCGCGGAATTGCCGATACCCTCGGTCTGGAGGAAGACGAGCGCGTCATTGCCTTCGTGCACATCGGCACAGCCCAGTCTGAGATTCCCGAGCGACCTCGGCCCGACCCCGCCACACGGCTCACGGAGTGGGAGGAATGAGGCCGACCGCGTATCTGGTCGACGCCAGCATCTACGTCTTTCGCGCCTGGCATTCGGTGCCGGCCGAATTCGAAGACATCAACGGGCACCCGGTCCATGCGGTCTATGGATTCACCGGATTCCTGATCAGCCTGTTGGAGCAGACTCGCGCCGGGCACGTCGCCGTGGCCTTCGATGAATCGCTGGAAAGTTCGTTTCGCAACGAGATCTACCCGCCGTACAAGGCCAATCGTGAGCCCGCACCGGAAGAACTCAAGCACCAGTTTCGACTGTGCCAGGAAGTGACCCGTGTCCTCGGCCTGACGCCCCTCGTCGACAGCTGCTACGAGGCCGACGACATCATCGGTACCATGGTACATCGCCTTCGCGGCCACGGCTTCCGATCAGTGATCGTGTCGCCCGACAAGGACCTGTCCCAGCTGCTCGGCGAGCACGACCGTCAGTGGGATTTCGCCCGCCGCGAGCGCTGGGGTCCCGAAGGCGTGGAATTGAAATTCGGCGTGCGCGCCGACCAGCTCGCCGACCTGCTCGCACTCGCTGGCGACAGCGTCGACAACATCCCCGGCGTGCCCGGCATCGGAGTCAAGACTGCTGCCGCGCTGCTGCGGCACTTCGGTGATCTCGATGCGCTGCTGACGCGCGTCGAGGAAGTGCCGTTTCTCAGCCTCCGCGGCGCTCGCAGCACCCACCTCAAACTGCGCGAACACGGTGCGGCGGCGCGCCTGGCACGGCGGCTGACCGGCATTGCACTGGACGCGCCGGCTCCGCATCGCCCGGAAGAAATTGCGGTGCGTCAGGTCGATCCAACCGCCGTGGAGGCATTGTTCGACCGCCTGAAGTTCGGACCTCTGACGCGACGCCGCGCCCGTGAAGTCGTGCTGATGCCTCCTGCCCGGCAAGTCTCTGCGTCTGGACCCTCTGCGTCTGGACCGAGGAATAACTGAACTCCGCGGTCGCGCACGGTCTACCGCTGGAGCTCCTCGGGCACGATATCCATCGCGACGGTCAGATCACTGCGGAACACCCGTACCGGCTGCACCTCGTCCGCATCATCGCCCCCTTCCGCCTGATCGAAATCGGACTTCCGGCTGTTGGCGATGAAGTACAGCGCGTCGTCCCGGATCGTACCGGACACCGGCAGGGTCATCCCCTCATGATTGGCATCGATCGGCATAGCGTTGGTCACGCGCAACCCATCGTCCGACAGCCGCAGACGCATGATCCGCATGGCCGGGGCAGTTCCAGACTGAACCAGCAGCAGATGCCCCTTCCAGACATTCAGACTCTCGATCCCGTCGAGCGTGAGCGTAGCCATGCCCTGAAGATCGAAAGCCTGGTTGCGGGCCAGGTCCACCACCAGGATCCCGGCGTCGTAGTCGGCCACATAAAGTCGGTTGCCGTCTTCGGAGACGACCAGCGAGCGCAGTGCGCGCATGTTCGGCGATCCAAAGAAGGGTCTCATACCTTCGTCATCTGCCAGATATACGGTCTGGGTCAGACCATCGAGGGCGTACACCTCGCCGCGGCGTCCCAATGCCAGCGCGGTGAGTGCATTGGCGCCTTCGTTGGCCGGAATAAGCCAGCGCTTTTCCAGGGCGCCACTCTCCAGGTCGAATCGGAACAGGCCGCTCAGGCCGAGGTGTTCCTCGCGCAGGCCCGCGAAAAGCGGCATGGCAGCGGACACCACCCAAAGCTTGCCGCGCTCGGCATCGACCTTGAGTTCCATCACCGACCACAAGCCGTTGTCCGCAGATGCGGTAATGAACGGAACCAGCTCGCCATCGTTGCCGCGCGCCTGGATACTGCCGTCGCGAATGCTGCCGAAAAGCCATCGGCCATGACGGGAATCCCATGCAATCGATTCCAGCAGAGCCTCACCTGCGGGCACTTCGAACGCCAACGAGCCCTTGCCGAACGTACGCCGGTTGGCCTCGAAATTGGCCTCCAGGTACTCCCAGACCTTGGTGTCGGCGACCTTTTCGAAGCGCTTGTCGGTGGCGAGATCGTAGGCGTAGCCCTGCCCCTGCATGCGCAGCAGTACGTCGTAGGCCCGCCTGCGGTCCTCCTGCTGCGCAAAGGTGACGGCCAACTCGTAGCGGTGTCGGCCAACGTGTGGCTGCAGCTGCACCAGCCGCGCGAGCACGATTGCCCGGTTATTCAGCTCGTCGGTGCCTGTCAGCACGCTCGCGCGCCGGGTCAGCTCATCGACGGAATCGATGGATGCGATTTCCTGTTCGAATGCGCTGGGCGCGGGTGGCGGCGGGTTGAGCAGCGCCTGTGCAAGCAAAGTCATCGGCGCAACAAGCAGAAGGCCGAATGCGGCCATTGAGTGAAATTTCGACATCTGAGGGGTCTTCTGGAGGAATCGGGCCATGTGACCGCACGGCAGGCGATGCGTTCACCGCATCATTCGGACTGCTAGGATCTTGGAGGCATATTCTAAGCGGAACCGGGCCATGAGCGAGATCGATATCCTTTACCAGGGCAGTTACCTGCGCCTGTGCCGTCGCGGCACCTGGGAGTATGCCGAGCGTACCAACAGTTTCGTCGCGGTCATCGTGGTCGCCATCACCACCGAGGGAAACGTCCTGTTCGTCGAACAGTACCGCTACCCGTTGATGGCCAACACCATTGAAATGCCCGCGGGTCTGGTCGGCGATCTGCGCGGCCAGGAGGACGAGGACATGATGGAGGCCGCCCGTCGAGAGCTGGAAGAGGAGACCGGTTGGACCGCCGAACGCTTCGAATTCATCATGGCGGGACCGACTTCAGCCGGCATGAGCAATGAAATGATCGCATTTGTACGTGCACACGGGCTGCAGCGCATCGGTACGGGCGGCGGCGACGCCACCGAGCAGATCACCGTGCACGAAGTACCGCGTGACCAGGTTGCGCAATGGCTGTTCGAACGGATGCAGCAGGGCGACCTCATTGATCCCAAGCTTTATGCCGGTCTGTATTTTCTCGACCACGGCGCGGACGGCAGCCCGGTGGCCCGCTGAGAATTACCGGTCGGGCGGGCTAGAGAATCCCTCTCATCAGCAGGGTCATCGCCATCGCGATGATCACCAGCCATGTTCCCAAGGTACCGGTGAAGCGACCGAAGCTGGTGCCACGGCGCGTCGACAATCCCCAGGCATGCAGCAACCGGGCTGTCAGCAGGCTCGCGCCCAACAGGTGCAGCCACAGGGCTCCGAGACCACCGAGCTCAAGCAGCAGCAGCAGTATCAGCGCAATCGGGATGTTCTCGACCGCATTGCCATGGACGCGCACGCGCTGCTCAAGCCCACCACCGCTGCCAATGCCCAGACCCACCTTGGCGTGGCGCCTGACTGCGACCACGCGCAGCGCAAGGAAGACGACAAGCAGTGCAAGCAACGCGGCATAGAGAGAGGTGACAGGGAAGGACATCAGACGCGGGCTCCCAAGAAATGGTCAGCGCGGACTACCGCGCTGCACCTCAAGATGGACACCGCCGTCGGCGAGCGGCACAGGCTCCAAACGAATGCCGACCTGACGCGCGACGACAGTGATCTCCTGGTGTGGCACGCGGAAGAAGCGGACGCGCAGGTCGCCAACCTCAGGCGCCGAGGGGTCATTGGCGGTATGAAGTTCGCCCTCATGCTCGGAAAAGCTTGCCGCGAGGTTCTCCGGGAGCGCATCCACTGTCGCCGGCAGCGGCTCTTCCATCACCACCATTCTCGACAGCACCGCCTCACCCAGCAGGAAATCGCCCAGCCGCACGGCGTCGGCGGCAAAGCGTTCACTCTCGAACGGCATGCGCGCCGGATTCGTGTGTTGCTCAGCGTCGAGGAACGCAGCGCTGTCGATGATGGTTTCCGACCAAACCGGCAAGTAGACGGCGGCGCCGGTGCTGTCGACACGCTCCTGCCACTGGCGCATCTCCACGCGCCGCACCAGGACAATGCCATCGGCGGCGACGCCAAACAGAGGATCGCCGACCGGTCGCGCAGTCGAGGTTGTTCCAGACACCTGCACCGCGCGTCCCTCGCGGCCGCGATCGATCGGTGCCGCGGCCACAGCCACCGGCCGCAGCCCCCCTTCCGGGGGCGCAGCCCGGCGCTGCTCGCGCCATTGGTAGACCAATACGAGCATCACCAGCACCATGAACGCAGCCAGCAGCAACGGAAGCGGGCGGCGGTACCTCACGCGGCGGCTGCGGCTCCCCATGGTCCCGGCTCCTCAGCCCGCAACCACGATGCTGCTGGCGACGATGCGGAACTCGCGGGATACCGGCTCTGCATCGCCACCGTAGTCTTCCGCCAGGTGCTTCGCCTGTTCCTCCTCGACGTCGACCGCCTCGAGCACGCCGTGGACCGTGGCCATGCCCTGCGTGTCCTTGGGCAGGAAGAACTTGTGCTTGGTCATCACCCGCACCCACTGGCCGTCCTCTTCCAGGATCAGCCAGCAGCCCTTGGTCTGGCAGACCTGGCCAATGCGACCGTGATACTTCGCGGCTTCGCCATCGGGTCCGGCGGCAAGGGCTGCCCCGATGGACACCGACTCTCCCTCCGGCATGGGTTCACCGTAAGCCTCGGCGACAGCGAAAGCGGGCAGAAGCAGCAAACTCAGAACAGACAGGTAACGCATCGACTTCTCTCCGGGTTCAGGTGGCCGGCGCCAGGCCGGAAGGTTGATCGTCTCAGTCATTGGCAGCGCAGCGGCCCCGCGCATTCCGGGCCACACGCATCAAGGTCCAGTTCTGGTAGCGGTGAAGCGCAGGCCAAAGCCGCGCCCGGGATGGACCGCGTATTCAGAGCTACATTCTACGCCGCAACGGCCCCGACTCAGCGCCGCACGAAGCGGTAGCTGCCGGACTCGGGCATGCGGTAGACCAGGCTGCCGTCCGCTTCCCGCGCGGCCTCGTGAAAATCGAAGCCGTCGGCGTCGAGCGACAGGCTGAACTCCAGCGACAGCTCACGACCCACCAGTTCGCCACCCAGTCGACAATCCTCGGCCGACACCGACCCGACGAGACGCCCGTCGACCTCGGTCATCCGCATGGCGCAACCCTCTGGCGCCGCCAACAGATCCTCCATGCGCATGGCCATGACAACAATGGGCTTGGTATGCATGTCGACGAACGGACGATGGTCACGAAAGCGGAAGAAGCGCAGCACAATGCCGTCCGCCTCGTCCGTCACGGTCCACAGCCGCTGTCGTGTCAATTCGCCTTCATCGCCTGCCTGTCGCCACTGCATGTAGATGACCCGTCCGTCCAGCGCTGCGCTGCGAATCTCGGCGTGGACAGCATGCTGCGCTGAATCACCATCCGCTGCCTGCGTCGCAAACTCGCCCAACAGGCGATCGAGCAGTTTCGCAACTTCAGCTGCCGGCACCGGAGGCACCAGCAGGAAGAAGCCGATCGACGCTGCCAGAATCCTAGTCCACATCCTGTCTTACCTCCGCAACACCTGAAGACTCTCCCCAGCGTGGGTCGCTGGCCGCCAGCACCTTGCCGCTGCGCCGGTCCCACATGACTGCCTGCATGTTGCCCCATTCGCGCTCGCCGACGTTCACCGTGTGGCCGAGATCGCGCAGAGCCTGCGCTTCGACCTCATCGAGCGCGCCAGGTTCGGCGGAGATGACGTCGGGCAGGTACTGGTGATGGATGCGTGGCCGGGATGTCCAGCTCTCCGGCTCGTTGCCGGCGACGAAATCGAGGATTCCGAGCAGGAGCATGCTGATGATGCGACTGCCTCCGGGCGTGCCGAGCACGGCGATGCGATCCTCCCCAAACATGAATGTCGGCGTCATGGACGACAGCATGCGTTTGCCCGGACGGATGGCGTTGGCGTCCTCACCAATCAGACCATAAGCGTTGGGCACCCCGGCAACGATGGCGAAATCGTCCATCTCGTTGTTCAGCAGAAATCCGGTGCCGGGAGCCACGAATCCGCAGCCATAGGGCAGGTTGACGCTGAGCGTGGCGGCGACAAGATTGCCGTCGGCGTCCATCAGCGAAAAGTGGCTGGTGTCCTCGCCGACCGCCAGCACCTCGACACCTGGCAGCAGCTCGCTTGGCGTTGCGCGATCGAGACGGATTCCGGCAGCCAGGCCGGCGGCGTAGTCGGCGCTGGTGAGCATCCGTGCGGGCACCTGGACGAAGTCGGGGTCGCCCAGATACACGCTGCGATCCCGATAGGCGCGACGCATGGCTTCAGCCAGCAGGTGGATCCGCGCGACGCGCTCCATCCGCTCCCACGGATAGCGGTCGAGGATATTGAGCATCGTCGCCAGCGCGATGCCGCCTGAGGACGGCGGCGGTGCAGTGACCAGCGAATGGCCGCGATAGCGCGCGCGGACCGGTTCGCGCTCGACCACCCTGTAGCCGGCCAGATCCTCCAGCGTCCAGCGTCCGCCTGCATCACGCACGCCGGCGACCAATGCCGCGGCCATTTCGCCTCGATAGAAGCCCGCAAATCCCTCGGCGGCCAGACGCTCCAGCACCCGCGCGAGGTCGGGCTGAACGATTCGATGCCCGACTTCGGGCACCTCTCCGTCGACCAGAAAAACCGCAGCAGCGGCGGGATATCTGCGCAGCACGTCGCGTCGAAAGCCCATCAGGCGTCGATACTTTTCGTCGACCTCGAAGCCTTCTCGCGCCAGGCGGATGGCCGGAGCCAGTGACGCCGCCAGCGGCAGTCGGCCGTAGCGCTCGGCAATGTGAACCAATGCCGCCGGCTGCCCGGGTATGCCCGCGGCGAGGGGGCCGTTCAGCGACTTGTCGCGATCGAGTCCGCCTGCGGCGTCCAGGAACATGTCGGCAGTCACCCCGGCCGGACTGGTTTCGCGACCATCGACCATGGTCTGGAAATCGTCCTTGGCACGATGCAGCAGCCAGAAGCCGCCGCCGCCGATGCCCGAACTGGATGGCTCCACCACGGCCAGCGCCGCGCTCACCGCGACTGCGGCATCGAAGGCGTTGCCGCCGGCCTCAAGCACCTCGAAGCCCGCCGCCGTGGCGAGATGATGGGCGCTGGCTACGGCAGCCTGACCGGGCCGCTCGGCGAAAGCCGGCGGCGTCACAAGGAACAGCAGAACCAGCAGGAGGCGACTCACGCCGCGTCCTCCCCGGTCAGCACCTGATACTTGGCCATGAGTTCCTCGGCAGATTCCTCGTGGGTCGGGTCGGGCAGGCAGCACTCCACGGGACACACCGCCTGGCACTGTGGCTCGTCGAAGTGCCCGACGCACTCGGTGCATCGAGTCGGGTCGATCTCGTAGATCGTCTCGCCCATGTAGATCGCCTGGTTGGGACAGACCGGCTCGCAGACGTCGCAGTTGATGCATTGATCGGTGATGTGGAGCGCCATGACGGATTCGATCGATTCAGACCATCAGCCGCGGCGGAAAATGGCCTTGAGCTTGTCGTGCACCGCAGGATGCACGAAATTGGAGACGTCGCCGCCGAGGCGGGCGACCTCCTTGACCAGCGAGGAGGAGATGAAGCTGTACTGCTCGGCAGGGGTCAGGAACAGGGTTTCGGCAGCCGGAATCAGGTGCCGGTTCATGCTGGCCAGCTGGAACTCGTACTCGAAGTCGGAAACCGCACGCAGGCCGCGAAGGATCACGCCCGCGCCCACTTCGGTCACGAAATCGGCGAGCAGGCAGTCAAAGCCGCGGATCTCGACGTTGCCTACGCCGTTCAGGGCCAGTCGAGTCAGTTCGAGACGATCGGCCAGCGGCAACGCCGGGCCTTTCGCCGGGTTCTCGGCGATACCCACGATGATGCGCTCGAACAGCGGACTGGCGCGCTGCACCAGATCGGAATGTCCGTGCGTGATTGGATCGAAAGTGCCTGGGTAGACCGCCACCCGGGCGGCGGCTGCAGAAACGGGCATCGGCGCTTGGTGCTGCTTCAGGGGCGCGTATCGTAGCAGGCCGCAGGGGCGCAGCGCAGAAGGCGCAGCGGCCTTCACGATTGCCGCACGCTGAAGAAATCAAGAGTCGCCGACCGCCTGGCCCCGGCGCGGCGCCAGGCGAAGAGCGCATGGACGTCGGTGAATCAGGAAGATTCCATCAGCTCCACGCCGTCCAGCCCCTGCGACAGGGTGTGGGCGTCGCCGCCCTGGCTGAGTTTGATGCGCAGGCGCACTTCATTGGCGCTGTCGGCATGGCGCAGGGCGTCCTCGTAGGAAATTTCGCCGGCGGTGTACAGCTCGAAGAGATGTTGGTCGAAGGTGCGCATGCCGAGATTGGTGGATTCCTTCATCAGCTCCTTGAGCTTGTGGATCTCGCCGTCGCGGATGTAATCCTGCACCAGCGGAGTACCGATCAGGATTTCCATCGCGACGCGGCGCGCCTTGCCATCCACCGTGGGAATGAGCTGCTGCGCCACCACCGCCTTCAGGTTGAGCGACAGGTCCATGAGCAGCTGCGGGCGGCGGTCCTCGGGGAAGAAATGCAGGATACGGTCAAGCGCCTGGTTGGCGTTGTTGGCGTGCAGGGTGCACAGCACCAGATGGCCGGTCTCGGCAAAGGCGATGCAGTGATCCATGGTTTCGCGGGTTCGCACCTCGCCGATCATGATCACGTCGGGCGCCTGGCGAAGGGTGTTCTTCAGGGCGTTGTCCCAGCTGTCGGTATCGATGCCGACTTCGCGCTGGGTGATGATGCAGCCCTCGTGACGATGCACGAACTCGATCGGATCCTCGATGGTGATGATGTGCCCGGTGGAGTTCTGGTTGCGATAGCCGAGCATCGCTGCCAGCGACGTCGACTTTCCGGTACCGGTGGCACCGACGAAGATGATGACGCCGCGCTTGGTCATTGCCAGGGTCTTGATGACCGGCGGCAGGTTGAGCTCGTCCACCGTGGGGATGCGCGTCTCGATGCGACGCAGGACCATGCCGACCTGGTTGCGCTGGTAGAAGCAGCTGACGCGGAATCGGCCGACACCCGCCACGCCGATGGCGAAGTTGCACTCGTGGGTACGCTCGAACTCCTCGCGCTGCGAGGGCGTCATCACACCGAGCACCATGTCGCGGCTCTGCTGCGCCGACAGCGGCTGCTGGGTGATGGGCGAAATGCGGCCGTTCACCTTCATGCTCGGCGCCAGCCCGGCGGTGACGAAAAGGTCGGACGCCTTCTTGTGCGCCATCAACTTCAGGAAAGAGGTGAAGTCCGCAGTGCTCATCGGTAGAACTCCTACTGGAAGATGCCCTTGTCCTTGGCGTACTGGATGGCCTCCTGGCGGGAAACCTGACCGCGCTTGACCATGTCCTGCAGGCACTGGTCGAGGGTCTGCATGCCGCTGTTCTGGCCGGTCTGGATGGCGGAATACATCTGCGCGACCTTGTCCTCGCGAATCAGGTTGCGGATGGCGGGTGTGGCCACCATGATCTCATGCGCGGCGACGCGGCCACCACCGACCTTCTTGAGCAGGGACTGCGATATGACCGAGCGCAGCGACTCCGAGAGCATGGAGCGCACCATGGGCTTCTCGCCGGCCGGAAATACGTCGATGATGCGATCGATGGTCTTGGCCGCCGAGCTGGTATGCAGCGTGCCGAACACCAGGTGTCCGGTTTCCGCGGCCGTCAATGCCAGGCGGATGGTCTCCAGGTCGCGCAGCTCGCCGACCAGGATGTAGTCGGGGTCCTCGCGCAGCGCAGAGCGCAGCGCCTCGTTGAAGCCGTGGGTGTCGCGATGAACCTCGCGCTGGTTGATCAGGCACTTCTGCGAGGTGTGCACGAATTCGATGGGATCCTCGACGGTGAGGATGTGCGCGTATTCGTTCTTGTTGATGTGATCGACCATGGCCGCCAGCGTGGTCGACTTGCCGGAGCCGGTCGGACCAGTCACCAGAATCAGGCCCACCGGCTGCGCAATCAGCTCCTTGAAGATCTTCGGCGCATTGAGATCCTCGAGGGTCAGGACCTCGGACGGAATGGTACGGAACACCGCACCGGCGCCACGGTTCTGGTTGAAGGCGTTGACGCGGAAGCGGGCAAGGCCCTCAATGGCGAACGAGAAGTCGGTTTCGAGGAACTCCTCGTAGTCGCGGCGCTGCTTGTCCGACATGATGTCGTAGATCAGCGCGTGAACCTGCTTGTGGTCGAATGCCGGCACGTTGATGCGCCGTACATCGCCGTCGACACGGATCATCGGCGGCACACCTGCCGATATATGCAGGTCGGATGCCTTGTTCTTCACCGAAAATGCCAGAAGCTCGGCAATATCCATGCGCTTCCCCTTGGGTTGGACGGCCACCCCGGTTCGCACCGGGCCTTCGCTTGCCGCAGTATAGCCAAATCACGAGAAACGCCATGTCCGGGGAAAACGCAACCGAACGACTCGCCTTCGTACGCGAGCGCATCGAGACCGCCTGCCGCCGCGCGGGACGCCCGGCGGACAGCGTGCGCCTGCTGGCCGTCGGCAAGACCCGGCTGCCCCAGGCGCTTGCACTGCTGGCTGCGGCGGGGCAGCGGATCTTCGGCGAGAACTATGTGCAGGAGGGCATTGCCAAGCGCGCCGCCTTGGCCGATGCCGGCCTCGAATGGCACCTCATAGGTCCGCTGCAGTCGAACAAGTGTCGTGATGCAGCGCAGCACTTCGACTGGCTGCAGAGCCTGGACCGCGCCAAGCTGGTGCCGCTGCTGGCGCGCCATCGAGATCCGGCGCGCCCCTTGGACGTGCTGCTGCAGGTCAAGATCGACGACGAGGCCTCCAAATCCGGCGTCGACCCCGCCGACCTGCCGGCGCTGGCCGATGCCGTGGCAGCGGCCCCGGGTCTGCGCCTTCGCGGCCTGATGAGCATCCCCGCTCCGCGCAGCGACGACGACCGCCGCCGCGCCTTCGCCGCGCTGCGCGCCCTCCATGAACGCCTGCAGCAGTCCCATGCTGGCATCGATACGCTGTCCATGGGCATGAGCGCGGATTTCGAACTGGCGATTGCGGAGGGTGCCACCCTTGTCCGCGTGGGAACGGCGCTGTTCGGACCACGCTAGGCCTCGACACGCCCATCCCCTAAACTCCGCCCTCCCCCGCACCACAGCGTCCGGCATGACGATTCACGACTCCCGATTTCCGATTCACGGCAAGATTGGCTTCATCGGCGGCGGCAACATGGCGCGCAGCCTGATCGGCGGGTTGATCGCCCGGGGGCAGCCGCCTGCCAGCATTCTGGTTTCCGAGCCGAACGCCGAGCTGCGGTCTCGTCTCGGCGCGGATTTCAATGTGGAAGTCCACGCCGACAATGCGCCGGTAGCAGGCGCTGCGGACATTCTCCTGCTTGCCGTCAAACCGCAGGTCATGCGTACGGTATGCGAGGCCATTGGCAAATCTCGCGGCGGGAATGCCGTGGTGGTGTCGATCGCCGCCGGAATCACCGCCGCACAGCTTGACGCCTGGCTGGGCGGTGGCGCCGCCATCGTGCGCTGCATGCCGAATACACCAGCGCTGATCGGCGCAGGCGCCAGCGGCCTCTTCGCCAACGCCGCGTGCAGCGCGTCCCAGCGCGAGGCCGCGCAGGCCCTGATGAGCGCGGCCGGGGTCAGCGCCTGGATCGAGGACGAAGCCCTGATGGACGCAGTGACTGCGGTGTCGGGAAGCGGGCCAGCCTATTTTTTCCACCTGATCGAGGCACTGCAGGCGGCTGCCGAGCGCCAGGGCCTGCCGCCGCAGGCGGCGCGTTTGCTGGTTCTGCACACGGCGCTGGGCGCCGCACGCATGGCCGTCGAGGGCGACGAGGACGCCGCCACCCTGCGCCAGCGTGTGACTTCGCCGGGCGGCACCACCGAACGCGCTCTCGAGGTGTTGAGTGAAGGCGGTCTCGCCAATCTGATCGACGCCGCCGTCGTCGCCGCCACCGAACGCGGGCGCCAACTCGCGGCCGCGGCGGAGGGCTGATCCATGGGCTATTTCTCCAACGCCGGTCAGGTTCTGGTCGAGTTCGCATTCGGCATCGTCACCGTGCTGCTGCTGCTGCGAGTGCTGCTGCAGTTCGTTCGCGCCGACTTCAACAATCCGATCTGCCAGTTCCTCTACAAGGCGAGCAATCCGCTGCTGATTCCCCTGGGCAAGCTGTTTCCGGTGGTGCGCGGCTTGAACACGGCGGGTCTGGTGGTTGCGTGGGTACTGCAGTCGATCAAGTGGGTGTTCATGGGTCTGTTGCTCGGTGGCTGGCTGGCGCTTCCGGGGGTGGTGGTGCTCGGCCTTTACTCGTTGGTCGACCTGATCCTGCTGATCCTGTTCTGGACCATCATCCTGCGCATCGTGCTGAGCTTCGTGGCACCGGACGGATATCACCCGGTGGTTCCCCTCACCTACCGCATTACCGAGCCGCTGCTGGCGCCGGTGCGCGCGCTCATCCCGAGCGCCGGCGGACTGGACTTCTCTCCGATCCTGGTTACTTTGGGCATCTACCTGCTGCGCATCCTGGTGGCTGCTCCGCTGCGCGACCTCGGACTCAGGCTGGCTGCCTGAGTGGCGCAGGTCGAGACCCTTTCAGCGATCTACACTGGAGCCCCCCGGCAGGAGTCACAAGCCATGCGATCCCTAACCCTTGCGACGGTGCTCTTCTGTCTCTGTCCCCTTGTCCAGGCGCAGCAGGCACAGGATTTCGGTGGCTTCACCGTCCACTACAGCGCCGTGTCGACGGACATGCTTGCCGCGGAGGTGGTCCGCGGCTATGGAATCACCCGGTCGCGCAGCCGGGCCCTGCTCAACATTGCCGTACTGCGCAAGACCGAAGACGGGCTCGGCACGCCCATCACCGCCGAGGTTTCAGCGACGGCGACCAATCTGAACGGACAGCTCACCTCGGTGCGCATGCGCGAGGTTCGTGAGCAGGACGCCGTCTACTACCTGGGCGAATTGCGCGTCAGCCACGAAGAGACCTTCGATTTCGAGGTGTCCGTGAAGCCCGAGGGTGAAGAGAGGCCGCGTTCCCTGCGCTTCCGCCAGCAGTTCTTCACCGACTGATGGGCGAACTGCTGCTGGTCCGCCACGGCCAGGCGTCGGCCGGCAGCGCCAATTATGACCAGCTTTCTGCGCTCGGCCACCGCCAGTCCGAGCGGCTCGGCCAATGGCTGCTTGCGCAGCGCCGACCGTTGGCAGGCGTGGTGCGCGGCGACCTGGTGCGCCATCGCGAAACGCTGCACGGCATCGCCCAGGTCTACAGCGCAGCCGGCGAACCGCTGCCCGAGGCTCGAGTCGACGCCGGCCTCAACGAGTTCGACTTCAAGTCGCTGCTCGGCGCGGAACTGGCGCGACATGCCGACGCCCCGGCACTTGATCATCTGGGCGCGCTGCCGCAGCGCGAGGTGTTCATGCTGCTGCGCCGGACGCTGCTGGCCTGGACGCGCGGCGAGCTCGATCACGCTATCAGCGAGCGCTGGTGCGACTTCCGCGACCGCGTGCACGCCTCGGCTGCCGGACTCAGCGAGGAGGCACGCGGCGCCGGCCCGCAGCTGGTGGTGTCCTCCGGCGGGGTGATGTCGTTGATCGCACAGAAGGCGCTTGACCTGCCGGATGCGCGGGTGGTCGACCTCAACCTGACCATCCGCAATTCGGCGCTGGCGGAATTCCTGGTATCGCCGGACGGGCTGCTGATGCGCAGCTGGAACGCGCTGCCGCATCTTTCCGGGCCCGATCATTTCGAGATGCATACTTACTACTGACGACTGATCTACGCAAAGATGCACGCCGGGCGTTCGTAGCCCATGCGGCGTCGGCACGGCACGGAAACAAACGATGACCAACACCGATCTGTTTGCCCATTCGCAGCAATCGCTCGATCTGCAGCAGCGGCTGCAGGCCTTCATGGCCGAAGTCGTGCTGCCGGGTGAAGTCGAGTACCACGCGCATACGGCACAGCAGGGACAGCGCTGGACCATTCCGCCGGTGATGGAGGCAATGAAGGCCAGGGCGCGCGCCGCCGGACTGTGGAACCTGTTCCTCCCCGATGCCGGAGATGGCGCCGGCCTCAGCAACCGCGATTACGCACCGCTCGCCGAGATCATGGGTCGTTCGCTGATTGCCCCGGAGGTCTTCAACTGCTCGGCGCCGGACACCGGCAACATGGAGGTGCTGCACATGTACGGCTCCGAGGCGCAGAAGGCGCGCTGGCTGACACCGCTTCTGGCCGGTGACATCCGTTCGGCCTTCGCCATGACCGAGCCCGAGGTCGCGTCATCGGACGCCACCAATATCAGCACCCGCATCGATCGCGACGGCGACCATTACCTCGTCAACGGCCGCAAGTGGTGGACCACCGGCGCACCCGATCCGCGCTGCCGGGTGCTGATCGTGATGGGTCTGACCCGCCCCGATGCCGACCGGCACAGTCGCCACAGCATGGTCCTTGTACCCATGGACAGCGCGGGCGTGCGCATCGAGCGGACCCTTCCGGTGTTCGGCTACGACGATGCGCCTCACGGCCACGCCGAGATGGTCTTCGAAAACGTGCGCGTGCCGGCGGAGAACCTCATTCTCGGCGAGGGTCGCGGCTTCGAGATCGCCCAGGGCCGACTGGGGCCGGGACGCATCCACCACTGCATGCGCCTGATCGGGCTGGCGCAGCGCGCGCTCGAAGCCATGATCTCGCGTGCCAGCGAGCGTGTCGCGTTCGGCCGACCGCTGGCGGCCCACGGCATGACGCAGGAAGCCATCGCCCTGTCGCGCTGCGATATCGACCAGGCGCGCCTGCTGACGCTGCAGGCGGCGCATGCCATGGACGTGGCCGGCAACAAGGGGGCCAAGGACCTGATCGGCATGATCAAGATCATCGCGCCGCGCATGGCCTGCCGGGTGATCGACCGCGCCATCCAGGTCCATGGCGGCGCCGGCGTCAGCGCCGACACCTTCCTCGCCCATGCCTATGCCGGCGCGCGCTCGCTGCGTCTGGCTGACGGTCCTGACGAAGTCCATATCGCCGCGCTGGCCCGCAGCATGGTCAAGGGAGCCGCGCCATGAATCATTCGCTGGAGCTTCCCGTTACGGCACTTGCAAGCTACCTGGAGCGTCATGTCGAAGGCTTCCGCGGACCGCTGCAGGCCACCAAGTTCAAGGGCGGCCAGTCCAACCCCACCTACCGCATCGAGGCGGCCTCCGGCCGCTACGTGCTGCGCCGCAAGCCGCCCGGCGCGCTGCTGGCTTCGGCGCATGCGGTCGACCGCGAATTCCGCGTCATCAGCGCCCTGCACGGCGGCAGCGTGCCGGTCGCGCAGCCGCTGCACCTGTGCACCGACGAGTCGGTGATCGGCAGCTGGTTCTACCTGATGGGCTTCGTCGACGGGCGCATCTTCTGGGACCCCTCGCTTCCCGAGCAAAGCGCAGCGCAGCGCAGCGACATTTACGTTGAACTGGTTCGGGTGATGGCGGCGCTGCACGCAGTCGACGTGGATGCCGTCGGCCTTGCCGACTACGGCAAGCCCGGCAACTACTTCGAGCGCCAGGTCGGACGCTGGACCCGTCAGTACCGGGACAGCGAAACCGGACGCATCGAGGCGATTGAGGCCTTGATCGACTGGCTGCCGGATGCGGCGCCAGGCGATGGCGGGATGCGCGCCCTGGTCCATGGCGACTTCCGCATCGACAACCTGATCTTCGACCCGGTCGAGCCTCGCGTGCTCGCCGTGGTCGACTGGGAGCTGTCCACGCTCGGCCACCCGCTGGCCGACCTGGCCTATTTCTGCATGTGCCTGCGCCTGCCGCGCAATCCGGTTATTCCGGGACTGGCCGGACTCGACCGCGAGGCGCTCGGCATACCGGACGAAGCCGCCATCGTCGCCGCCTACCGTGCGCGCGGCGGCGCCGACCCCGGCAGCGACTGGCCGTTCCACCTGGCCTTCAACTTCTTCCGTCTGGCCGGCATTGCCCAGGGCGTGTACAAACGCGCCGAGCAGGGCAACGCCTCCAGCGAGCAGGCGCTGGCTACAGGGCGCATGACCGACATGCTGGCGCAGATGGGCTGCGAGGTGGCGGGAATCGGGCCGCGCTGAACTGCCGTTTTGTCCGTTCGGTTGGGAGACCTGCGAGTCTGCCAGACCGGGAAATGGCAGGACCTGGAAGGGTCATCCCGGGTCTCACCTTGAGCTATGCCGGCTATCTGATCTGATCGGGGCATTCGGCAGATGAGGCGCGCTGCAATCCGCGCCGCGTTTCAGCCAGCGCATCTTCGAATTCCGTTGTAACCACGGCTTCGCCGTTGGACAGCGCATCAAGGGCTTGGGCGGTGCAGCCGAGTTCCCCCAGCACCGTAGCCAGGTTGTTCCACCCGGCGGGATGCGCTGGCGCGGCTTCAGTGGCGAGGCGATAGTGGCGGGCTGCGACTTCGCGGTTGCCGCGCATGTAGGCAATGTTCCCGAGGCCCAGGCGCGCGGAAAAGCTGTCCGGCCAGCGTTTCAGCGCTGCGCGGTAGGCGCTTTCCGCTGGATCCAGAAGACCCACCGCCTCGAAGCCTGCTGCAGCATCGACCCAGCGGGCGCTGCTGGCGAACGCCGGTACGGAATCCGCGCCGAGCGCCACCATCGCCCAGCGGCCGCCGCGATCCCACAGCGCCCGAAAGCGCCGGTCCGGCATGCGCTGACGGAATTCGCTCCCGGAACGCAGCAGCCAGCGCCCGCGCGCCTCGCGACCGATGACCACGGCGTAATGCCAGCGCGGCCAGCGGACGCTGCCCAGATTCTGCAGCACCAGCACCGGATAGCCTGCGCCAAGCGCCTGCTCGATCGCAGCGACGTCGCTATCGAGCAAGTAAGGCAACCGCCCGGCCTGACGCGCGGCTGCAATCATCTCGATCTGCAGACTGCCCTGCCGCGCAGGAAGGTAGACATGTGGCGCAAGCTGATCGGGTTCGATGTCGACGCCGGCATGCACCAGGACCGAGGCAAGGGCGGCCGGGCCGCAGTGCCATTCGCGCTGCGGGAAGAACGGGGTGTCGACCAGTTCCAGCTCGATGACCGGCGCATCAAGCCCGCGCAGTGCACACCCAGTGGTGGACAGCACGAGCGCAACAAGCAGGAGGCGCCCGCAGGCGCCTCCCATGGTGTGGCCGGCGATCAGCGCCGCGAGAAGATGTTGATGACGCCGGTGAGATCGAGCACCAGCAGGACCAGGAACACGATGCCAAGAATGGTCAGGGCGTCACCGCCCGCCGGCAGCGATTCCAGCCGCCCTTCGAGCTGCGCCAACTCGGCATCGGTAAGCGAAGCTGCGCGCAGCCGCGCATCGGACGGATCGACGCCGAGCTGAACCATCGCGTCGGCCACGCGATCCTGCGCGAGCAGGGTATCGACCCGCGCCAGACGTACCTCGCGGATCTCCGCCTGGGTCACCGCCTGGGTGCCGACGATGGCGCCGTGCGCGGCGCTCGAGAAGCCGGCGAGGACAAGACCCCAGACCAGCACGTGAACCAGCATGTTGCGCAGCAGGGAAAGCAGCATCGAAGCGGACTCCTCAGCGAGAATGGATGGCGAACCGTCAGTGACTTGAGGTCCGCAACTGTTATGCCATATCCGCTGCCGTTTTGGCGAGTCAGGCCTGCAGCACGTTCAGCAGGTCGCCATCGGACACGCCGTCGACTACTTCCGCGCGACCGATGCCACGCCAGAGGATCAGACGCAGACGTTCCGACAGTGCCTTCTTGTCGAGGCGCATGAATTCGAGGAGGGTCGACGCCGCGTGCTTCGGCGCGCGCGTTGGCAGACCGAGGGTCTCCAGCAATCGCTCAAGGCGAACTGCATCGTCGGCATCTGCAAGTTCGAGCTGCGTACTCAGGCGTGCCGCCTGCAGCATGCCCACCGCCACCGCCTCGCCGTGCAGCAACTCCACGTAGGCACCGGCAGCCTCCAGCGCATGACCGAAGGTATGTCCGAAGTTGAGCAGGGCGCGCTCGCCGGCCTCGAATTCGTCGGCCACGACCACCGCGGCCTTGTGCGCCACCGAGCGCGCCACCGCCTCGGTGAGCAGCGCCGGATCGCGCGCTGACAGCGCCCCCGCATGGCGTTCCAGCCAGGCAAAGAACTGCGCGTCACGGATGGCACCGTACTTGACCACTTCAGCGAGCCCGGCGCGGTACTCCCTTGGCGGCAGCGTGGCCAGCGTGTCGATGTCGCAGATCACACCGCTGGGCTGGTGGAAGGCGCCCACCAGGTTCTTGCCTTCGGGGAGATTGACCGCGGTCTTGCCGCCAACGGATGCGTCGACCTGTGCCAGCAGCGTTGTCGGTATCTGCACGAAGGCCACGCCGCGCATCCAGCAGGCCGCCGCAAATCCGGCGAGGTCTCCCACCACTCCGCCGCCGAGCGCCACGATGGTGGCATCACGCTGCGCGCCGAGCCGGGCAAGCGCCGAAAACAGGCGACTCGCGGACGTCATGGACTTGTGCGCTTCGCCGTCCGGCAGCGTTTCCACCGCCACCCGCAGACCCTGCAGGGCGGGCATGATCCGCCCCAGGTAGAGCGGCGCCACCACCTCGTTGCTGACCACCAGCACCTGGCGTCCACGAATCATTTCGCGCACGAGCTCGCTGCGTTGGAGCAGCCCCGATCCCACCTCGACGGCATAGCTGCGATCGCCGAGAGGCACCTCGATGCGTGCGCCGGAACCGTTCAAGCGGTCTGCACTCCATCGGTGCGATATGCGGCGATGAGCTGTTCAGTGTGTCGAGTCATCACATCCACCCTGTCGCTTTCGCCGGGAACCACGATGTCAGCCACCGCGCTGTAGAGCGGCTCGCGTTCTGCAGCCATCTGCTCAAGACGGATGCGGCGGTCAGGGGCTGCCAGCAAGGGGCGACTGCGGTCGCGGCTCAATCGGCGCAGTTGTTGCTCGACGCTGGCGCGCAGGTAGACCACCAGACCTCCGCCCCGCAAACACGCGCGATTGTCCTCGCGCAGCACGATGCCCCCACCGGTCGCCACCAGCTGTCCGTTGTCGGCCGCCACATTCACCAGCGCGCGATGCTCTCGTTCGCGAAAGCCGCGCTCGCCCTCATGTTCGAAGATCAGGGCGATGGTGGCGCCGGTCTGCGCTTCGATCTCTGCGTCGAGGTCGACGAAGCGCAGTTCCAGGCGCCGCGCCAGCCGTCGCCCGATGCTGGTCTTGCCTGCGCCCATCGGTCCGACCAGAAATATGTTGTCCGGTTCGGTCATGCCGGAATGCTAGCATTGGCAGCTTGTCTCCAAGCAGACCGGTGAGCCGGCCTTCCGCAATGATCCGATTCTTCCTGACCTTCATGGTTCTCCTGGTGGTCCTGTTCACCGCGCGCATTCTGCAGCCGGTACAGGATGCGGTGACCATTCCCTTCACCTCCCTGTTGGCCACGATAAGCGCCTGGCTGATGATGCTGTTCGACAGCGATGTCGGCGCGCAGGGTGTCATCATCTACAGTCTCAGCCGCTCGTGGGCGGTGGAGATCGCACCGGGCTGTGATGGCATCGAGGCGGTGATCATTCTGTTCTCCGCGATATTCGCCTTTCCTGCGACCTTCAAGCAGAAGCTGATCGGTTTCGTGATCGGTTTCTTCGCCATCCAGGCGCTCAATCTGGTACGCATCATCAGCCTGTTCTACATGGGCATGTGGAGCATGGCGGCGTTCGAGTGGTTCCACCTGTATCTGTGGCAGGCACTGATCATTCTCGACGCGATGGTGGTCTGGCTTCTGTGGTTGCGCTACCTGCCGCGACGACCGGGCCTTGGCGAGACGGCCTCGACAACCGCCGCCGCATGACTGCTGCCGGGGGACCACCGGCGCGCTGCCTGATTGCCGGATGCGGTGACGTCGGCAGCAGGCTCGGAATCCTGCTTGCCCAGCGCGGTTGGCAAGTCTACGGGCTGCGGCGCAGGGCCGAACTGGTGCCGGCGCCGATCATTGCGCTTGGCGGCGATCTTGCCGAGCCGGGCGGCCTCGAAGGCTTGCCCGAGGGGCTCGACTCGCTGGTGTACATCGCGGCGCCGATGGTGCGCACGCTCGATACCTATCGGTCCATCTACCTCGATGGACCGATCCATCTGCTGGAAGCGCTGGGCGATCAGGTGGCGCGCCTGCGTCGCGTGATCTTCGTGTCCTCCACCTCTGTATACGGCGACTGTGGCGGGCACTGGGCAGACGAGAAGACGCCGCCCAGACCGCAGGGTTTCAATGGCGAAATCGTTCTCCAGGCCGAAGGACTGTGGGCGCGCAGCGGCCTGCCGCTGACCATCGTGCGCATGGCGGGCCTGTACGGTCCCGACCGCCTGTGGATGGTCCGCCGCGTGCAGGAAGGCGGCTTGACCTGCCAGGACGAACCGCCGTTGTGGACCAACCGCATCCACGTCGAGGACGCCGCGCGCCTGCTTGCGCACGTTCTAGGCATGCAGGCACCCGGGCGTCTCTATGTCGGTGTCGACAACGAACCGGCCACCGAGTGTTCGGTGCTGGGCTGGCTCGCCGACCATCTCGGTCTGCCGCCCCCGCAGCCGATGGCAGAGAGAGCGCCTCATGGCCCGCTTGGCAACAAGCGGCTGTCCAATCGGCGCGTGCGCGAGAGCGGCTTCGAGTTCCTTTTCCCGACGTACCGGGAGGGCTATGCCCAGGTCACCACCGCCATGCGCCGCAGCTGAGCGCAACCACCTTCGCTCACCCTTCCCCAGCGCCGCAACCTGCTAGACTCTCGCGACACACTTGTGAACTGCCGGGAGAGGTCAATCTCATGTCAAGCGTAGTCAAGTTCATCGAAATCTCCTCTTCTTCGTCTGACGGCATCGAAGCGGCGGTACAGCAGGGACTGACCCGCGTTTCCCGCACCGTGAACAACATCCGAGGCGCCTGGGTCAACGACATCAAGGTGGCGACCAGTGCCGACGGCAAGGTCACCGAATGGCGCGTCAACATGCGCGTCAGCTTCCAGGTCGACTGAGCCTCGGTGCCGGCACCCTTGATAGGTGACACGCGCCACACGACCATCCGTGGCGCCCGATGCGCCCTGTCGGCCAGGGGCAGCCGCCACGACGGCGGCCAGAGGTACAGTCACATGCACGAAGCGGACTTCGACAAAGAAGAAATGAGGGCAGCGTGAGCGCACGTATCGGATTACTTGAAGACGATCAGGACCAGGCGCGGCTCTACAAGCTGTGGCTGGAGCAGGCGGGCTACCAGACCCGCGCCTACCACGAGGCCGTGGACTTCCGCAGGCGGCTTGGCAGCGACCCCATGGACCTTCTGCTTCTGGACTGGGAGTTGCCCGGCACCAGCGGCATTGAGGTCCTGCAGTGGCTGCGTGAAAACGCCGACCGCAACCTGCCGGTGATCTTCATCACCGTGCGCGACACCGAGGATGACATCGTCGAGGCACTGCGCAATGGCGCCGACGACTACCTGATCAAGCCGCTGCGCAACGGCGAATTGCTGGCCCGCATCAGCGCCGTATTGCGCCGTTCTGGAATCGGGCCGGAAGAGCAGGCGGCGCCGACCCAGATGGGGCCCTATGCACTGGATCCGGAGCGCCATCGCGTGCTTCTCAACGGCCAGGAGGTGCCGCTGACCCAGCGCGAATACGAACTGGCGGCCTACCTTTTCCGGCGGCAGGGCCGCATCGTCAGCCGCGAGGCGCTGCTGGAAGATGTGTGGAAGATCCACGGCGACGTGGTCACCCGCACCGTCGACACCCACGTCAGCCGCCTGCGGCGCAAGCTGGAGCTGGGCGGCGAGCATGGCTGGCGCCTTACCGCCATCTACCAGCATGGCTATCGACTGGAGCCGAGCTGAAGGGCGCTCAATCGTGGTCCACCGGCAGCAGCTCGGATTGACCCTATGCGCGAGCTGCCCGATAATGTGCGGCTTCCGGTTTCTTCCCGAGTAGCTCAGCCGGTTAGAGCAACTGACTGTTAATCAGTGGGTCGGGGGTTCGAGTCCCTCCTCGGGAGCCATATCAACGACAAAGCCCGCCTGACAGCGGGCTTTGTCGTATCCGCAACCCGGCCTCAGCGTCGCACTGGCGCCAAGGCAGTGCTGTGCTTACCGATCGCGCGATCATTTGGCAGCCTTGAGTGACCCTGTGTTACCCGTTCGATAGGCAATGATCAGCAGCGCCAGACCGAGGGCCACCAGCGGCAGCGACAGCAACTGCCCCATGGTGAGCCAGCCGAAGGCGATGAATCCCATGTGGGCATCGGGCTCACGGAAGAACTCGACGAAAAACCGGAACGACCCGTAGAGCAGCGCGAACAGGCCGCCCAGCGCGAAACGCGGGCGCGGGCGGCGTGAGAACCACCAGAGCACGACGAACATCGCCGCGCCCTCGAGACCTGCCTGATAGAGCTGCGACGGGTGCCGAGCCTCGTGATCGAGCAGGCCCGCCTGGTACAGCGTCTGCAGGTCGCCTCCCTCGAGGTTGAGCGCGGCCGGAAAGATCACACCCCAGGGTAGATCCGTATGGCGGCCCCACAGTTCTCCGCCAATGAAGTTGCCGATACGGCCGAGACCGAGACCGATGGGCACCAGCGGCGCGACGAAATCGAGCGTATCGACAAGCGCGACCCGGTGCTTGCGCGACCACCACCACAGCGCGGCGACCGATCCCATCAGGCCGCCGTGAAAGCTCATGCCGCCCTCCTGCAGGCGCAGCAGCATCAACGGGTCGCGCAGGAAGTCGCCAAAGGCGTAGAACAGCACGTAACCGAGACGCCCTCCGAAGATGATGCCGAGCATGCCCCAGAACATCAGATCGTCAAAGGCCGCAGGCTCGACCCCCGGCATGCGTCCGGCCGCCAGTCGCCGACGACCGAGCCACCATGCGACGGCGAATGCCGCGACGTACATCAGTCCGTACCAGTGAACGTCGACGATGCCGAGCGGAACGGCGACGGGGTTGATGTCGTGGAGCCAGGGGCGGGACATGGGGCTTGGGTGGTTACGTGGTTGGTTGAATAGGTGGTTAGGGGGAAGACGTTTTCAGTTTTCAGTTTTCGGTTTTCAGAAAGCGGAAAGCGGCGTGGGTGGGGTGGGCGGGCATTCGGCGACGCTCCGATCCCGGGTCCCGCCGCGATACTCGTAGGTTGCGGTAAGCGTAGCGCACCCCAACTTGGCCACCTCCCCGAGTCCCGAGTCTGGCGTCAAGCAGGCAGCACGCGGAAGATGTAGCCCTTGATGTAGTCGGTTTCGGGAATGGCTGGATGCACGGGATGGTCGATATCCTGGTGGAGCGGAACCAGCATCTGCGCTTGCCGATCGAGATGGCGTGCACCGAGCTGCACTGCGTTCAGCAGTTCATCGCGACCGAGATGGTGGGAGCACGAGCAGGTCACCAGGATGCCGTCGCGCTCCAGTACCTGCATGGCCATCTCGTTGAGACGCCGATAGGCGAGCAGGCCCTCCTTGTGGTCCTTGCGGCGCTTGATGAAGGCTGGCGGATCAAGAATCACCACGTCGAAGCGCTGGCGCCCGGCCCGCAGTGTGCGAAGCACCTCGAAGGCGTCACCACGTTCGGCGCTGACCTTGCCCGCCAGGCCGTTGCGCAAGGCATTGTCGATGGTCGACTCCACCGCATACGAGGCGCTGTCCACGCACAGCACCTGGTCGGCTCCGAGAGCGGCGGCGCGCATGCCCCAGGCACCGACGTAGCTGAACAGGTCGAGGACCCGCGCGCCGCGCACCCAGGGATGCAGTCGACTGCGGTTGGCGCGCTGATCGTAGAACCAGCCGGTCTTCTGGCCGTGGATCGGGTCCACCGCAAAGGTCTGCCCGGCCTCCTCCACCAGCAGCGGCCGGGGCACGTCGCCGAACGCAGTCACCACTTCGCTAGGCAGGCCCTCCATCTCGCGAATGCCGGAATCGTTCTTCCACAGCAGCGCCTGGGGTCGGAGGACCTTGTCTACCGCCGCGGCGATGTCGTCCTTCATACGCTCCATGCCGGCGGTCCCGATCTGACCGACCACGACATCGCCGAAGCGATCCAGAACCAGGCCCGGCAAGGCGTCGGACTCCCCGAACACCAGGCGATAGTACGGACTCTCGAAGGCACGCTCGCGCATCGCCAGAGCCACGTTCAAGCGATGCACCAGCAGCGATCTGTCCAGCGGTCGCGCTGTCCCGCGCTGCAGAAGGCGTGCGCAGATCAGACTGTTGGGGTTGACGTAGCCAAGTCCGATCGCCTGACCGGAGGCGTCGCACACCGCCACCGCCTCGCCCGGCGTGAACTCCGAGAGCGGCGTGCTTTCGACATCAACCTCGTTGGAGTAAACCCACAAATGCCCGGCACGCAGCCTGCGGTCTTCGCCCTTCTTCAGGGCCAATACGGGATATTCGGTACCTTCGCTCATGGCGCGGGAAGGTAGCAGATTAAGGGGACGGGGAGCGGGGAAGGCAGCTTGTTGGGGTGCGCTACGCTTGGCCCAACCCACAAGTGTCGCGGCGGGAACCGGGATCGGAGTGTCGCCAAATTCCCGCCCACGTCACCCACGCCGCTTTCCGCCTTCTGAAAACTGAAAACCGAAAACTGAAAACTTTTCCCCCCAATCACCTAATCACGTAACCACGCGGCTCCACATCCCCATGCCCAACGCCCTAGCCAGCGAACCCTCCCTGTACCTCAGACAGCACGCCGACAACCCGGTCGACTGGCAGCCCTGGGGCGAGCCGGCACTGGATCGAGCGCGCAGCGAGAAGCGGCCGATCCTGTTGTCGATCGGCTACGCCTCCTGTCACTGGTGCCACGTGATGGCACACGAGAGCTTCGAGGATGCCGACACCGCGGCGGTGATGAACGAGCTCTTCGTGTGCATCAAGGTCGACCGCGAGGAAAGACCGGATCTGGACCGCGTCTACCAGCTTGCTCATCAGGCGTTGACGCGGCGCGGCGGCGGCTGGCCGCTCACCGTATTCCTCGACCCCGATGACCTGACGCCGTTCTTCGCCGGCACCTACTTCCCGCGGCAGCCGCGCTACGGCATGCCGGCCTTCATCGAAGTCCTGAGCGGTGCGCGCCGCTGGTGGGAAGACAATCGCCAAGAGGCGCGCGCGCAGGGTGACTCGCTGGTCGCGTTTCTGCAGGAGCTCAATGCCGGCGCGGCGGAAGCGGTGCCGGGGATGGAAATCGTCGAGGATGCCCTGCGCCGTCTGGCATCGGGCTTCGACCATGAGCACGGCGGCTTCTTCGGCGCACCGAAGTTCCCGCAACACGGCAGCCTCGAACTGCTGCTGGCGCGTGCGGCCGACCATCCCGAGGCACCCATCATGCTGCAACGGTCGCTCGCCGCGATGGCCGCCGGCGGCCTGCAGGATCACCTCGCCGGCGGCTTCTTCCGCTACAGCGTGGACGCACGCTGGCAGATCCCGCATTTCGAGAAGATGCTGTACGACAATGCCCAGCTGTTGCCGCTCTATGCAGAAGCGGTGCAGCGCTTCGACGACGCTTCGCTGGCCCAGGTCGCACGCGACATCGCTGCCTTCCTGATCCGCGACATGGCCGTGCCGGGCGGCGCCTTCGCCAGCGCGCTGGATGCCGACAGCGAGGGCAAGGAGGGCACGAGCTACGTGTGGACACCCGAGCAGGTTCAGTCCCTGCTGCCAGCCGCACAGGCGGCGCTGGTTTCGGCACGTTTCGGTCTCGACGGCCCGGCCAACTTCGAGGGCCGCCACTGGCATCTCGCCGTCGCGGCCGACACCGCGCAGGCAGCGGAGACGGCTGGTGTTCAAGCGGAGCACGCCGCGGCCCTGTTGGAAGAGGCACGTGGCGCCCTGCTCGAAGCCCGCAACCAGCGTGCGCAGCCACAGCGCGACGACAAGGTGCTGGCGGGGTGGAACGCGCTCGCGGTCATCGGTCTGACGCGCGCCGGACGGGCGCTCGACGACGTGGCGATGGTCGACGCCGCGCAGCGGGCGCTTGACGCCATCTTGCGCGACTGCATGGGTGGTGAACATCTGTTCGTCACCGCCGAACGCAGGCAGTCAGCCTTCCTCGACGACCACGCCTGCCTGCTGATGGCGTTGCTGGAGATGCTCGCGACGCGCTTCCGCCCTGACGACCTGCGGCTGGCCATCCTGCTCGCCGACACCCTGCTCGAGCGCTTCGAGGACGAGGCCGGCGGTTTCTTCCTCGGCGCCCACGACCAGGAGCGACTGTTCCACCGCCCCAAGCCCTTCCTCGACGAGTCCCTGCCATCGGGCAACGGTATCGCCGCACGCGCGCTGCTGCGTCTCGGCCATCTGCTTGGCGAGCCCCGCTATCTCAACGCCGCCGAACGCACTCTGGCCGCCGCCGCCGATGTGCTGAAGCGCCAGCCTCATGCCTGCGCAGCGCTGGTGCTGACGTTGGCCGACTACCATGAGCCGCCAACCCAGACGGTGGTGAATGTGCGGACGCGCGTCAGCGCTGAATGGGAGGCCGCGATTGCGCTGGCACAACGCGCCGGACCGGTGTATCTCCTGCAGTCTGTGGCCGAGCTCCCCGCCATCCTGGGACAGGTGCCTGCAGGAAGCGCCATCGTCTGTCGCGGCGCAAAGTGCTCCAAGCCGCTGCGTTTCCCGCACGAGTTGGTACAGGCGCTGGCCTAGACCGCTTAGCCTCATTGAGCTGCAGGTGCGAGACCCGTCTCAAGGAGGATGTGCCGCACAGCGCAAAGGAACTTCGACCGGTTCCCGATCAGAACCGCTCCCACGAAATCATGCTCCACACCAGAATCACGTTCAGCATCAGCACGAACACCGCCGCCGAGCCCATGTCCTTGGCCCGACCGGCAAGCTCATGGTGCTCGGCGCCGTAGCGCTCGATCAGCGTCTCAATGGCGGAATTCAGCAGCTCGGCGCTGACCACAAGCAGCATGCTGCCGATCAAAAGGACGCGCTCGATCGCCGTGTCTCCCAGCCACCAGCCAAGCGGCGCCAGCACCGCGAACAGGCACACCTCAAGCCGGAACGAAGCCTCGGTGTACCAGGCGGCCTTCAATCCCTTCAGCGACCACAGCAGTGCCCACCAGACACCGACCGGGCCACGCGGAACGTGACTCTGTTTGCCGTCGGGCATGGCCTCAGGCGACCTTGCCGCGCCAGGCGATGTCCAGTTCGCGCGCTGCCTTGACGTCGTCGAGACGCCGCACCGGCGTGGTGTACGGCGCACCCTTCATGCGCTCGGTGTCTTCGGCGGCATCTTTCAGCAGCTGCGCCATCACATCGACGAACCGGTCCAGCGTCTCCTTGCTTTCGGTCTCGGTAGGCTCGATCAGCAGGCACTCCGGCACCAGCAGCGGGAAATAGTTGGTAGGCGCGTGGATGTCGTGATCGAGCAGGGCCTTGGAGAAGTCCAGCGCGGTGACCCCGTAGGCCTTCTTCTGCGGCGCCACGGTGACGATGAACTCGTGGCTGGCGCGACGCTCTGGATAGCCCAGCGTGTAGCCCGCCTTCTTCAGGCGCGCCGCCAGGTAATTGGCGTTGAGCGTGGCGTACTCGGCCACCCGCGTCATGCCCTCACGGCCGAGCAGTCGCGCGTACACGTAGGCGCGCAGCAGCACGCCGGCATTGCCCGCGAAGGCGGACAGTCTGCCGATGCTCAGGGGACGGTCCTTGCCGCGCACGAAGTGGAAGCTGCCGTCCTCGGCCTTGCCGATCATCGGAATCGGCAGGAACGGCCTGAGGCGCTCCGAAACGCCCACCGCGCCGGCGCCCGGACCACCACCGCCGTGCGGCGTGGAGAAGGTCTTGTGCAGGTTCATGTGGATGGCGTCAAAACCCATGTCGCCGGGACGCACCTTGCCGAGGATGGCGTTGAGGTTGGCGCCGTCGTAGTAGAGCAGTCCGCCGGCCTCGTGCACCAGCTTCGCGATCTCGACGATCCTGCGCTCGAACACGCCGATGGTGCTGGGGTTGGTCAGCATGATGCCGGCGGTTTTCGGACCCAGCACCTTCTTCAGCGCCTCTACGTCGACATCACCGTCGGCGCCGGTGGGAATTTCACGTACGGTGCAGCCGCACATTACAGCGGTCGCCGGATTGGTGCCGTGGGCGGCATCGGGCACGATGATCTCGGTGCGCTCCAGGTCGCCGCGATGGCGGTGGTAGGCCATGATCATCGCCACTCCGGCCAACTCACCCTGGGCACCGGCCATGGGCGACAGCGATACACCGCCCTTCATTCCGGTCACCTCGGCAAGGATTTCCTGCAGGTCATGCATGCAGGCAAGAAAGCCCTGGCTCAGGCTGTCCGGCGCGTAGGGATGCCGCCCCAGGAAGCCGTCGCGCATCGCCAGCGTATTGCAGGCGCGCGGGTTGTATTTCATGGTGCAGGAGCCGAGCGGATAGAAGTGGGTGTCGATCGAGAAGTTCTTGCGGCTGAGGTTGGTGTAGTGGCGCACCACCTGGAGTTCCGATACCTCCGGCAGACCCACCGCGCTTGCGCGCAGCATCGATGCGGGGATGTCGTCGGGGGCTGCGACATCGGCGGGCAACTGGGCGTGGGCGGCTCGTCCCTGCAGGGACTGATCGAAGATGAGCATGGGCGGGGCCGGAAGCGGGCTGGGCGAAAGAGCGCACATGATGCCAAGCGGCCCCCTCGCCAACAAGTGAAGATGCCTCGCCGGGCATGCTAGATTGCCGGCGCGCCGCCATGGAAGCCCAAGCATGTTCAATGTCCGAATTGCCGTTCTGGCCGTGGTTGCAGCGGCCGTTTCACTGCTGGCACCCAGCGCCGCCACCCATGCGCGCGAATGGCATATGGAAATGGCTGCCGGGCCGGTGGACGAAATCGACGGAAAACGCACCGGCGCAGCCATGCTCTCCTGGGTCAGCGACGACCGTCACCCGCACGAGATTTCGATCGGCTACCTGCACGAGCGTAGCTTCGCCGACGGTTCGGGCTCACCCCGGGTCACGATGATATCCGCCACCCGCCGCCTCACCTGGGGTCGCTGGTTCTGGGTGAACGGTGTGGCGCTGATCGACGGCCAGAGCGAAGCCCTGTCGTCGTTCTATCAGTTCATCAACGGCCCGGGCTGGCAGGGCGACCGCGTCACCATTTCCTTCCGCCACATGTCGAACGCCAACCTGCGCGGCCGCAACCGCGGCGAGAACCTGCTGTTGATTGGGTGGCGCTTCTGAGCAAGCGCGGTTTTCAGTTTTCGGTTTTCAGTTTTCAGACGCTGTGCGTCGGTTGGGGAAGGTCGGCAAATGTCCCGACGGTCACGGTCCCCGCTTGGGCCCCTTTCAAAGCCAGCTTGTTCCCTCAAGTCTCCAGCACGCCTCAACGTCGGCAACGCCGTTGACGTCTGAAAACTGAAAACTGGAAACCGAAAACTTCTATTCGCCCTTAAACAACCTCACCCAACGCCCCTCCGGCCCGATGTAGCCGCGCGACATTCCCGCAGTATTGAAGGGCGCAGCGACGCGACCGCTGGCGTCAAGCGCGATCACGCCGCCGTCGCCGCCGAGCGCGGGGATCTGCCTCATCACCACATCGCCGGCCGCAGCGCGGATCGACTCGTCGAGGTAGCGTACGCGCGCGCAGATCTCGTGCGCGGCGGCGGTGCGAATATAGAACTCGCCCCAGCCGGTGGCCGAGACCGCGCAGCGGTCATCGGCCCAGTTGCCGGCACCGATGATCGGCGCATCGCCGATGCGTCCCCAGCGCTTGTTGGTCATGCCGCCGGTCGAGGTGGCAGCGGCCAGACGTCCGTCGCGGTCAAGCGCGACCGCGCCGACCGTGCCGCGCGGCGGCTCCTCGGGCTCCCGCGCCGTCTCGCTTGCCCGCGCCGCCTCCAGCGCCTGCCAGCGCTTTTCGGTGCGGAACCAGTCGGCATCGGCGAACTCGATGCCGCGCTCGCGCGCGAACGCCTCGGCACCGGCGCCGGCCAGCATCACGTGCGGCGAGTGCTCCATCACCGCGCGCGCCGCAAGAATCGGATTGCGGATGTTGCGCACGCCCGCCACCGCGCCGGCATTGCGGCTGGCGCCGTCCATGATCGAGGCGTCCAGCTCGTTCTCGCCCGCAGCGTTGAACACCGCCCCGCGACCGGCGTTGAAATGCGGCGAGTCCTCCAGGATACGCACCGCGGCGGTCACCGCATTCAGGGCAGTCCCGCCAGACTCGAGAATGGCATGGCCAGCATCCATGGCGCGGCCGATATCATCGCGCATCGCTGCCTCGTCTTCGGCGCTGGCCATTCCAGGCTGCAGTGAACCGGCACCGCCATGAACGACGATGGCGATCGGTGGCTCAACCGGGTCGGGTCCGGCCATGAAGAGCGCTGCCGCCAGGACAAACTTGATCATAGGGTGCTCGTTTCGAACGACACAAGGAATCCTGATTCTACTCGGCGAGCGTGTTCAGGCGCTCCGCCTCGAATCCGTACACCTCCACCCAGTCGCTGCGGGCAGCGCTGAAGCTCACGTTCCAGCGTGCCGGGCCTTCGCATGTCTCGCATCGGAACAGCCGGGTCGAGAACGAATTGGCCAATGGCTGGACGCGAATGCCGTTCACCTCCACTTCGACGTCCAGCAATGGATTGAACAGCGCAATCCAGTTGCTCACGCCCACCACCGAGCCGCCTGGCAAGTCGAAGGCGATTTCCACGGTCGTCCGATCCTCACCAGGGATCGGATGCGGTGGATAGGCCGCTGGCCGCAACAGCGCCTGCCCACCGATCGGATGGAACGCCGTGACGTCACTGGTCCAGAGGTAGGATCCCGAACGCGCGTCAGCCAGGCCGGCTCTGCGCAGCAGTCCACGCGACAGCCCGAGCAAGGCCGCCTGGCTTCGATCGGTACCGCCGAGAACCCAGCTGGATTGATCCGGGCAGTGCATCGCGCGGGCAAGATCGCCTGCCGTCTCCAGCATGACGGCGGCATCCCCATGGACCCGGAGTGGGCCTGCACGGCATCCCTGCCGACCCAGCCGATCAAGCAAACGGACCGGGAACAGCTCCACGGGCGTGTCCTGTGCCCGGATGCCATGGACCACATCGGCAAGCGCGGCCGAGGGCAGTCTCTGCTCGCCAAGTCCCAGCGCAGCCATCCTCAACGCAAGCAGCCAGGCGACGAGGACAACCGCTGAAATCGAAGCGAGCAACGCAACGATCCGCTCCAGGCGCGCAGCAACGGCGAGGCTGTGAAGGCCCGCTGCAAGCAACAGCGCAAACGGTGGCACCAGGACGAACGTCTGGTAGAACGGCGTGACTTCCCTGATGCATGCTGAACCCAACAGCGCCAGGGCGAACAATGCTGCAACCTCGGTTGCCCGCTTCCGTTGCCGCAGGCCAAGAATGACCAGTCCCGCAACGGCGAATGCCAGTATCAGGGCCCACGCGGCAGGCCAGACCCAGACAGTGACCCAGCCGGGATCAACGGTCATCGCCGCGGGAATGGAAAACGGAGCGCTCGGCATCTGATACGCGAGTGCGGGGGCCCGCAGCAGGCGCTCCGCCACACCCGACTGCACCAGGTAGTCGCGGGTGCTGCCGAGCTGTTGCCACCCGCTGCCCGCCTCCACCAGCAGCGACGGCGCAAGGAGAAGAAGCGGCGCCACCAGAAACAGCAGGGGCCGTTGCCAGTTTCCAGTGCTCATCGCCTGCTGCGTTGCCGGAAGCCATGCCGGCAGCAGCACGACGGTGCTGGGGTGGGCATGCAGCGCCAGACCAAAGATCAGTCCGCCGGCCAGAAAGCTTCCCGAAGACGGATGTCGACGCGCGTGCTCGGCGAACAGAAGCATGAGCAGGGACGTGGGGATGACCAGGACCGTATGCGACGCGACCAGCGGCTCCCACCATGCGAAGCTCGGCACCGCCAGCATGCAGACGAACAGCAGCGCAAAGCTCCTGCCACCGAGACGCTGACCGAGCGCATAGGCAATCGGAAATTTCAGGCTCGCGAGGGCACCCACGAACAGGGCCGTGAAAGTTGCATTGAAGCCCAGGGAAAGCGGAAGCGCGAGCAGGAGGAACCACCAGGGCCCCAACTGCCAGCGACCACCGATCTCCGGACCCTGCAGCGGGACATGACCTTCCTGCACCAGATCGAGAGCCGCCCACAGGTCCCTTGCGGAATCGACGATGACCGACGAGCTTAGCCACAGGGCGGCCCACGCCACGCACAGCACCACCAGTACGCCGATGTCCAGGCGAGGCAGGTTCCAACGACTATGCGTGTGCACGCGCTCGGCTCATTTTCAATCGTCGGCCCCGTTGATCGCCGAGCGCGTGCAGGCGCGAAGCATCGGCGCGCCTCGCCCAGGGTTCGGCACATTGAACGTTTCCCGGTCCGGCCCGGTCGCGCTACAGCACAGGGCCCGATCGATCAGCGTGGGAAGTAGATCGTGAATTCCGGGAAATGTCGAACCGTCGGCGTCGCCGGGCCCTGGAACAGGGAGCGTCCGAACGACAGGGGCGCCCCGGAATTGTGGAGCGCCCGTGTCATGGGTTCCAACGGCCAACGAATCAGGGGATCGAGCACTGGCCGCCCGGTGTGAGGTTGGTCAGTTCGAAATCGAACGCCAGTTCCCCTAGGGCGACACTCGCGTCGGCCGTAGTGCAGGATGTGAACTCGACAGTGAGTGTCCCCGCGCTGGAAATCTCTGCGTCGTTGTCCTGAAACAGCAGGCCGCCGCTCGCCGCATACACGGTGAATACGGCGGTGCGGTTGTCGAATGCGCCGGCGTTGGGGCAGGCGGGATCGCCTTGAGTGCCGCCGCAGGTATCGAGCGCGAACCAGATTTGTTCGCCGGAATTGTCAGGCTGCCAGCCGTACCAGGTACCGAACACGCGGTTCTCTCTTGGCAGCGGTGTGAAGGCAAATCCCTGGGAGGGAAACGCGGGGTTGTACCAGTGGCCGGAGATGCTCAGGTCAACTGGCGCCTCCAACTCGAGAAACCCGACCGGCACCGCGACAAAGCCGAGCGGCTGGTTGATGCCGTCGCCGACCGCGACCACGGTGACGATGGCGCCCGCCGGCAAGGTCACCGGGGCGGCGTCGATCAGGTTCGTGTTGCCGTCGGGTGTAGCCACCTTGAAATCGTAAGTGCCCGCAGGCACTTCGAGATAACCGCTCGCCGCGAAGAAGGGCACGCTGGAGAGGCCTCCGAGGATGGTGCCATCGTCAAGTCGAACCGACACGGCGGTCTGTTCCGCGGTGGCGGCGAAGGGTGCCGCATGCACCACGCGCAGCTTGATGTTGCCGGCCGCCGGCGTCGCGTTGTCGTCAACCAGTGCCTGCAGGGCAAGATCCTGGGTGATGCCGTTGCCGGTGGCGTACACCGAGTAGTCAACGCCGTCTTCAAGCGTCGCGTCCAGGCTCATCGCCACGGTGTCGGTGCCGGTAGGCACCACTTCCAGAAGATAGTCGCCAGCGGGAAGCTCGATGTAGTCGGTAAAGTCGCCGAACACAACGTTCTCGAGCGCGGCTGCACCGTTGACGCGTACCGTGACCGAGGTGCCCTCGCTGGTCCCGGCAAACGGTGCAAAGTGTCCGACGCTGACGCGCGCTTGCGCCTGCGCGTCTTCGACGTGGAACGACAGCAGGCTGGCGCCTGCCAGCACGAGAAATGCAGTACGGATCATGGTTGCGATCTCCTTGGACCGGGGGTTGGTCGCTGTCAGTGCAGCGGCGCCGCCACTTTGAAGGGGACCCGGTGGAGACTCGGTTGATTCTGCATCATGACCACATGATCGAGCGGTCAAGACGGCGTGAGGATCATTCCAGCGGCTGCGGATGCGGGAAGCGGATGGTCGCGCGAGTTCCCTTGCCGGGCTCGCTGGCAAGCTCCACCGGCCAGCCGAAACGGTCGGACAGGCGACGCACGATGGTGAGCCCGATGCCGTGGCCGCGCACGCCCTCGCGGCCACCGCGGAAGAACGGCTGGAAAGCCTGCTCCAGCTGTTCGGCCGACATGCCGCTTCCGGTGTCCTCGACCGAAACGGTGTCGCTGCCGATGCGCACCGTGACAGAGCCCTGATCGGTATACAGGCAGGCATTGCGCAGCAGGTTGCTGAGCATCACGCTGAACACCTTGGGCGAGGCGTGCAGACAGAAACTGTGGTCGTCGATCACGCGCAGCTCGACCGGCCGGTCGCGCAGCAGCGGCTCGGCTTTCTCCACTTCATCGCGCACCACCTCGTTGACCACGAAGTCCTCTTCGGGAAGCCCGGTGTAGTCCTCGCGGGCAAGAATCAGGAAGGCTTCGATCAGCGCCTCCATGTCGCGTACCGAGCGGCGGATGCGCTCCAGCGAACGCTGCGCATACGGAGACATGTCGCCGTCCTCCTGCATCACGTCGGCGGCCACCTTGATCACCGTAAGCGGCGAACGCAGCTCGTGACTGGCATCGCGGGTGAAGTTGCGCTCGCGCTCTACGAACTCCTCAATGCGGCTGGCGAAGCTGTGCAGGGCACGCGCCAGCACCAGCACGTCGCCATCGACATCGGCCGGCAGTCGATCGGAATCGATGGCCGCGAGATCGGGCTTCTTCGGGTCCCATTCGCGCACCACGCCGGCCAGCCAGATCACCGGCGACACCGCGCGACGCGATACGCGGTAGGTGAGCCACGCGGTGAGATAGATGATCATCAGCACGATGGTCAGCGGCACGAAGCCGAACAGGAAGGCGAGGCGGTCCACCTGGTCCTGTTTGAAGATCAGGAACAGACGCCCGTGCTCACGCTGTTCGACATAGACCAGAGCGCCACCCTCGGCTGCCGGCAGCGCGTGGAATCCCGGATCGAGCCCACGGATGTTGGCGGGCACGTGCGAATCGGCCGCACCCGGCAGCGCCATGTAGCCCTTCATGTTGTAGGTGTCGGGCAGTTCGGGATCCGGTTGGGTGTCGAGGCGGTCCCAGAAATGCGCCGCCTCGTCGGTCAGCGCGCGCTTGATGAGCACGTCCTTGAGCACCGCCGAGGCCGCATACACGCCAAGCACGGTGGCAAGGCTGATCGCCGCCACCTGCAGGATGAAGGCAATCCAGATCTTGCCGCGCAGACCGGTGGCGCGGCGGCCACTACGGGTCTCGCTGTCAGCCTCGCTGCCCTGGCCGAGCTGCGTCGCCAAGCGCGGTCAGGCGCTGACGGCGCGGCTGCCGGCGATCTCGGAGTCGAGATCGGCCAGACGGTAGCCCGCGCTGTGGATGGTGTGCAGCAGCGCCTTCTCGTAGGGCTTGTCGATGATCTTGCGAAGATTGTAGAGGTGACTGCGCAGGGTGTCGGAGTCGGGCAGCGTGTCGCCCCACACTTCGCGCTCGATATCGCGACGGCTGACCACCCGCGGTGATTCACGCATCAGGATATTGAGCAGCTTCAGGCCGATCGGCGAGACCTGCAGGTCCTTGCCCGCGCGGGTCAGGCGCAGGGTCGCGGTGTCCAGCACCAGATCGCCCACCTTCAGGACCTCGGTACTGACCTGGCGACGGTCGCGGCGGATCAGAGCGCGTACGCGCGCCTCCAGTTCCTGGATCGCGAACGGCTTGACCAGGTAGTCGTCGGCACCGGCGTCGAGGCCCTTGACCTTGTCATCCAGGGTGTCGCGCGCGGTCAGCATCAGCACCGGGGTCGAACGCTTGCCCTCGCTGCGCAGCTTGCGGCACAGCTCAAGGCCGTCCATGCCCGGCAGCATCAGATCAAGGATCACCACGTCATAGCTGTTCGACACCGCCAGATGCAGGCCGGTGACGCCGTCGGCGGCATAGTCGATGCCATAGCCGCGACGCTCAAGAAATTCGCCCACCATCTCGGCGATGTTGCGGTTGTCCTCGATCAGCAGGATCAGGCCTGCGTGGTCGTCTCGATTCTTCATGGCTGCGGTTTCCGGGGGAGGGAGGTCTAATTCACTTAAGTGAAACGCAGCGGTGGTGAGGGGGAGGTGAAGGGGGAGGGGCAGTTTTCAGTTTTCGGTTTTCAGTTTTCAGACGACTCCGGCTCCCTGCCAGCTGACAGGGGCTTGGGAGCATCGGGAATTCTGCGTGGTTGTACAACGCGGAAAAGGATAGGCGACCTTTGGGCACCGCCGGGAGCTCCTTGCTTCGAAGGGGCCATCTGAAAACTGAAAACCGAAAACCGAAAACTATTCTCCAATCACCTCCCCCAACACCCCCCACACGGTCTCCAGGATCAAAGGCTGCGCCTCCGCAGTCGGATGAATCCCGTCCGCCTGCATCATGCCCGGTTCAAGCGCGATGCCTTCGAGAATGAAGGGCAGCAGGGGGACGTCGTGTTGCGCGGCGAGGTCGTGGTACACGGCGCGGAAGCGGTCGCGGTAGGCGCTTCCGTAGTTGGGCGGGATTTCGACGCCGGCCAGCATCACCTTGGCGCCGGCTTCACGGCTGAGCGTGATCATGCGCTGCATGTTGTCGCGGAAATGGGCGGGCGGCAGGCCGCGCAGGCCGTCGTTGCCGCCAAGCTCGATCAATACCAATCCGGGCCGGTGCGCCTCCAGCAGTGCCGGCAGTCGCGACAGGCCGCCGGCGCTGGTCTCGCCGGATACGCTGGCATTGACCACCGCCGGCGGTGCCTCCATGTTGGACTGCAGGCGCGCTTCCAGTAGAGCCACCCAGCCGGCGTCCTCGGGCATGTTGTAGGCGGCGCTCAGGCTGTCGCCGAGGACCAGAATCGGTCGCGGCGTCTCGGCCCGGACCGGCGCGCCGGCAAGCACTCCCAACAAAAACAAGCCAGACAGGAATCGAAACATGGACAAGACGGCACCTCTGATCGCGGCGAATGGCGTCGGCAAGCGCGTGATCGGCCCCGACGGCGAGATACGCATTCTTGACCGCATCGATCTTGCCGTGTTCCCGGGTGAAAGTGTCGCCATCGTCGGCGCTTCAGGTTCCGGCAAGACCACCCTGCTCGGCCTGATGGCCGGTCTCGACCTGCCGACCTCAGGCGAAATTTCCCTGGCCGGAGAATCGTTGAGCCGCCTGGACGAGGAGGCACGTGCGGCCATCAGGGCACGCGATGTCGGCTTCGTGTTCCAGTCGTTTCACCTGCTGCCGACCCTGTCGGCGGAGGAAAACGTGGCGCTGCCGCTGGAGTTGAACGGAAGGCCTGACGCCAGCCGCGTGCGCGAAGTGATGACCTCGGTCGGCCTTGCCGAGCGCATGCATCACTATCCGCGCACCTTGTCCGGCGGAGAGCAGCAGCGCGTGGCGCTGGCGCGCGCCTTCGTCGGACGCCCGCGCATCCTGTTCGCCGACGAGCCCACCGGCAACCTCGACCAGGTGACCGGCCGCCAGATCAGCGATCTGCTGTTCAGCATGAACCGCGAGTACGGCACCACCCTGGTCCTTGTGACCCACGACCTGGCGCTGGCGGAACGCTGCCAGCGGGTGCTGCGGCTGGATGCAGGGCAGCTGGCCAGGGAGGCGCCGGCATGAGGCTGCTGCCTTTCGCGCTGCGCAGCTTCCGCCGCGAACTGCGCGGCGGCGACCTGCCGACGCTGGCGCTGGCGCTGGTGCTCGGCGTGGCGGTGATGACCGCCGTCGGCACCCTGGTCAACCGCGTCACCCTGGCGCTGACCCAGAGCGCCGGCGAGATCATCGGTGGCGATCTCGGCGTGGCCGGTCGCAGCGCCATTCCCGACGAGTGGCAGTCGGAAGCTGCACGTCGCGGCATCGCCACCGCGCGCATCGTCATCTTTGCCAGCGTGGTATTCCACGGCGAGGCCAGCCAGCTGGCCGAGATCAAGGCGGTCGATGCCAACTATCCGCTGCGCGGCGAGCTGGTGCTTGCCGAGGACATGGGCGGCATCAGGCTGCGACCCGGCGCGGCACCCGAAACCGGCGTCGCCTACGCCGACGCGCGCCTGCTCGATGCGCTGGGACTGGCGCCAGGCGGGCAACTCGAGTTCGGCGACCGTATGCTCGATTTGCCGGCCCGCCTGCATGCCGAACCGGACGCCAGCGGCGAGATGTTCCAGCTGGCGCCGCGCCTGCTGGTGAACCTCGCCGACGTCGAGGATTCCGGCCTGCTGGCGCCCGGCAGCCGCGCGGCGCATCGCCTGATGTTCGCGGGCGAACCGGCCGCCATTGCGGACTTTCGCCAGTGGCTTGAGCCACGCATGGAGGGGTTCCGCTTCGTCAGCGTGGCCGACGCCCAGCGCGCGGTACGCGGCGCCTTCCAGCGCGCCGAACGCTTCCTCTCCCTGGCTGCCCTGCTGGCCGTGCTGCTGGCCGGCGTGGCCACCGCGCTCGCCGCCAATCGCTTCGCGCTGCGCCAGATCGACAATGTCGCCGTGCTGCGCTGCCTGGGTGCGCCGCAGCCGCAGATCCTCGGTGCGCTGACCGTGCAGCTCCTGCTGCTGGCCATCCCCGCATGCCTGTTGGGCGTGGCGATCGGACT
>CAZGKE010000009.1:0-42882 GCA_964526035.1 uncultured Gammaproteobacteria bacterium
GACGAGCCAAGAGAAGTAACCCGGTCGCCGGAGGGCGGACGGAAACAATGTCGGGGATGACACAACAAGCAACCGCCGCCAGGCGGACTCACCCTCAACCGCGGAGATTCGCAGCTCCGCGGTCGCGCACGGGTGCGCTCCTACAGGGCACGGCTATTGTAGGAGGGGCCCCAGCCCGGACAAGGGCACTCGGCGGCGCAGGTGCACCGAACTTCACGTCGAAGCGAAGACAGTTTCCGAGCGCGGGCGAATGGCGGCCTGATACAGCGCCGGCAGGAACAGCAGAGTCAACACCGTGGCGATGAATAGTCCGCCCATGATCGCCACGGCCATCGGCCCGAAGAAGGTGCTGCGCGACAGCGGAATCATCGCCAGGATCGCGGCCAGCGCTGTCAGCATGATCGGGCGGAAGCGGCGTACGGTGGCGCCGACGATGGCGGCGCGGCGCTCGATGCCCTCGGCCAGATCGGAGTCGATCTGGTCCACCAGAATCACCGAGTTGCGCATGATCATGCCCGACAGGGCTATGGCGCCGAGCATGGCGACGAAGCCGAACGGCTGCTGGAATACCAGCATGAACAGGGTCACGCCGATCATGCCGAGCGGCGCGGTGGCCACGACCAGCAGCACCCGCGACAGGCTCTGCAGCTGGATCATCAGCACCGTCAGCACCACGAACACCAGCAGCGGTACGCCTGCGGCGACCGAGGCGCCACCCTTGGCTGATTCCTCCACCGTGCCCCCGGTCTCCAGCCGGAAACCAAGCGGCAGCCCGGCGCGCAGATCGGCAAGCTCACGTTCGATCTGCGCGGTAACCACGGGAGGCTGCACGCCGCCGTAGAGATTGGCCCGCACGCTGATGGTGGGCACCTGGTTGCGACGCCAGATCAGCCCTTCCTCGAAGCTGTAGCTTATGGTGGCGATTTGCGCCAGCGGCACGCTGCGACCGGTCGCGGTGGGGATGGACAGATCTTTGAGAAGACTCAGCGAGGCACGTTCTTCGGCCGGTCCGCGCAGCAGGACGTCTATCAGTTCGTCGCCCTCGCGATACTGGGTGACGATCGATCCCTGCAGGGAGTTGTTGAGGAACAGGCTGATGTCCTGCGAAGTGATGCCGAGCAGGCGCACCTTGTCCTGGTCGATGTCGATGCGGATCGACTTGCTCAACTCGTCCCAGTCGAGATGCACGTTGGACAGGTGCGGGTTGTCGCGCATCACCGTGGCCACGTCGCGGGCTATGCGACGCAGCGTGTCGGGATCGTTCCCGGATACGCGAAACTGCACCGGATAGCCCACCGGCGGACCGTTCTCGAGGCGATTGATGGAAGCGCGCAGCTCCGTGAAATCGTCCTCGAACAGGGCGATCAGCCTATCGCGCAGGGCTTCGCGCTCGTTCACTGACGTGGTGTTGATGACGAACTGGGCGAAGTTGCGCGCTGGGAGCTGCTGGTCGAGCGAGAGGTAAAAGCGCGGCGCGCCGGTGCCGACATAGGCCACCCACGATTCGATGCCATCCTGTTCCGCAAGAATCCCTTCCAGCCGCTCCACCTGTGCCTCTGCTGCCTGGTAAGAACTGCCCTCGGCAAGGCGCAGGTCAACCAGCAGCTCAAGGCGGGTCGACGACGGAAAGAACTGCTGCGGCACCAGGCCGAAGCCAGCAATTGCCAGTACGAAGGCGAGCAGGGTGGCCGCGATCACCGTCTTCGCATGGTCCACGCACCAACCGACCAGCCGCCCGAAGCGCAGGTAGAAGGGTGTGCGATATACCTCCGACGCATCGGCCGCGTGCTGCCCTGCTTGCGGCTGCGGAAGCAGCCGGTAGCCGAGCCAGGGCACCACGATCACCGCCGCGATCCACGACAGCAGCAGGGCGATCACCACTACCTGGAAGATCGAGCGCGTGTATTCGCCGGTCGCCGAAGCTGCGGTGGCTATGGGCAGGAATCCGGCGGCCGTGACCAGAGTGCCGGTAAGCATGGGAAACGCGGTGATTTCGTAGGCGGCGCTGGCCGCCTTCATCCGGTCATAGCCCTGTTCAAGCTTCACCTGCATCATCTCGATGGCGATGATGGCGTCATCGACCAGCAGGCCAAGCGCAAGCACCAGCGCGCCGAGGGATATCTTGTGCAGACCGATGCCGAGGTAGTGCATGGAGGCAAAGGTGCCGGCCAGCACCAGCGGAATCGACAGCGCCACTACCAGACCGGAGCGCCAGCCGAGGCTGAAAAAGCTCACCAGCAGCACCACGGCCACCGCTTCCGCCAGCACCGTGAGGAACTCGTTCACCGATGTACGCACTGCGCGCGGCTGGTTGGCGACCTGCTGGATGTCGATGCCGACCGGCAGCTCGCCGCCGAGCCGCGCGATTTCGCTGTCCAGAGCACGACCGAGGCGCAGGATGTCGCCGCCCTGGGCCATCGAGATACCCAGCCCCAACGCTTCGACGCCGCCGACGCGCAGCTTGCTGTGCGGTGGATCGGCATAGCCGCGTCGCACATCGGCAATGTCGCCGAGTCGGAACGTGCGATCGCCGGCGCGCACGCTCAGTTCGCGGATGGCATCGACCGAATCGAAGTCGCCGCTGGTGCGGAGAAAAATGGACTCGTCGTCGGTGTGGAAGGTGCCGGCGGTGGTCACCGCATTCTGCGCCTGCAGGGTGGCGGCGAGTTCGCGCAGGTCGAGCCCCAGCGTGGCCAGGCGGGTGTTGCTGATTTCGATCCAGATGCGCTCTTCCTGCACGCCGAAAAGCTCCACTTTGGCGACTTGCGGGACGCGCAGCAGTTCCAGGCGCAGGCGGTCGGCCCAGTCCTTGAGTTCAGCGTAGCTGAAGCCGTCTGCGGTCAACGCGTAGATGTTGCCGAAGGTATCGCCGAACTCGTCGTTGAAGAACGGCCCTTGCACGCCGGCAGGAAGCTGGTGGCGGATATCGCCGACCTTTTTGCGAACCTGATACCAGGTGTCGGGCACTACCGAGGCCGGGGCACTGTCGTCCATCATCACGAACACGAACGACTCTCCGGGCTTGGAGTAGCTGCGGGTGAACTCGAGACGATGCGACAGCTCCTGCAGCTTGCGCTCAATGCGGTCGGTGACCTGTCGCTCGACTTCCTCAGCGGTGGCGCCGGGCCACTGGGTGGTGACCACCATTGCCTTGAAGGTGAACGGTGGGTCCTCGCTCTGACCGAGCTGGGTGTAAGACACGGCGCCGACGATGGCGGTCACCAGCACCATGTACAGCACCAGCGCGCGGTGGCTCAGGGCCCAGCTGGAAAGATTGAATCGGCTCACGATCACGACGTCCGTAGCAGTCCGCCCGGGTCACCTCCCTGTGACCGCGGCGGGGGCGGGTGGGCCCAGGTTGATTGATCGAGCCCGTCTCGGGTCGGAAGAAGAGGGGCGTCCGGTTCAGCCGCGACTCGGCAGCATCGACAGGCGCACCTGCTGCTCGGGCAGCAGGCGATGTACGCCGGCGGTCACCACCAGATCACCTTCGTCGATTCCCGAGAGCACGGTGACACCATCCTCGCGGTACTCGCCGATGGCCACCTCACGCAGCGTCACGCGCTTCGAGTCGGGGTTGACCACCCAGACCGCGGGAGCGCCGTCGCGCGTGTACAGCGCGGTCATCGGCAGCAGCGCCACCACGGCGCTGTCCTGGCGCGGCACCGACACGCGCGCGGTCATGCCGAGCTGCAGGTGGGCCACGGTATCGGCCGGCAGGGCGACCTTGACCGGATAGGTGCGCGTCATCGGGTCGGCGCCGGGCGCAATCTCGCGGACCGTGCCGACCATGCGCGCATCAGGATCAGCCCACAGGCCGACCGAGACCTCGCGGCCCAGCGCAAGCACTTCAATGCGTGACTCCGGCACATTGATCTGCACTTCCTTTTCCTCCGGCTGAGCAAGGCGCACAACGGGCTGACCGGCGGCAACCACCTGGCCAGACTCGGCGCGGACGGCGGTGACCACGCCATCACGGTCGGCCTGCAGTTCCGCATACGCGGCCTGGTTGAGGCTGACCGAGAGCTGCGCGCGCGCCTGCTCCAGGCGCGCCTCGGCGCTCTTGAAGGCGTTGAGCGCCTGGTCGTAGGCGGCCTGACCGGACAAGCCTCGATCGAGCAGCTGTTTCTGGCGGTCAAGTTCATCGCGCGACCACTGGTGGTCGGTCTCGGCGGCCGCCACCTGCGCCTGTACCGCGTCTGCTGCCAGGTTCAGATCCTGCGGATCGAGTCGTGCCAGGGTCTGGCCCTTGCGCACGCTGTCGCCGACATCGACCAGGCGCTCGACGATCTTGCCGCTCACGCGGAAGCCGATCTCCGCTTCCCAGCGCGCGCGGATCTCGCCGGAATAGACGTCGCGCTGGTAATCCGCAGCGAACACGGCCGGCTGCGTCTGCACCGGACGCGGCGCTACCTCGGTGATGTGAGTGCCGGAGCAGCCGGCGACGAGCGCGGCCAGCAACAGGGCGGCGGGGGAGGCTTTCATGGGGTGGACTCCTTGGGGGTTTCGCTGCCGGGGGTGACGGCAGCATCCGACAGGGCCTGCGTGCCCAACCACAGGGCACGCAGACCGGATTCGATTTCAGTGGCGTAGTCGCGCGGGAAGAGGCCCGCGCAGCGGGCAGCCAGTCTTTCGTCGACGCCGGGGCGCGGATGCAGCATCTGCCACATGCCGACGATCATCGCGTAGGAGTGATTCAGGAGCGCCGCGCCGCCACCCTGCTTCATCGCCGGGAAATGCTTCTCGAGGCCGGCGCCGGCGCGTCCCATCAGCTCGGCCATGCGCGCCTTGAATTCGACGCTGGCATCGTCGGGCAGCGATTTTTCCATGGTGCCGAAGCAAAGCCCGGCCAGCGGCAGGTAGGTGGGAAGGTCGATGATCAAGCGGCGCGCGACATCCATCACCGCGTCGAAGTCCACTGGTCCCGGACCCTCGAGCAGGGTGATCAGCTCACGGAAGAAGTCCTCGCCGTGGCGCTGATGCAGCGCCAGCAGCATTTCCTCCTTGCTCGGGAAGTACAGATACACCGTGCCCTTGGCGAGCCCGGCGCGTTCGGCGACCTCGGCGACGCTGACCATGCGCTCGGGGTTCTCGCAGAGCAGGCACTCGCAGGCGTCGAGCAGGTGCTCGCGGCGCTCGTGCTTGTCTTCGTCGTGGGTGGCGCGTTGACGGACGACCATGGAAGTGAAAACGCGTAAATGACCTTGGGTCAGTTAGGCGTCACCGTAAGTGACCGAAAGTCATTTGTCAATGACCGGCGGTCAGTTGGGGCGAAGCGAGCTATCAGCGATCAGCTATCAGCGACAGCGGGCGGGGTCGATGAGGGCTGCCGGTGCGGAAAACCGGGCCGCCCACGGCTGGGCTCCTACAACCGCGACCGCAGGTCGGCACTCCCGCGCCGACATGGTGCCCGCGAGCCGAGAAGCCGACGGCATGGGATGTCGCTCTACGTGTCCCCTGTAGGAGCCCACCCGTGGGCGACCGTCCCGTCATTGATGCCGCGGCCGTGACTCTCCGAAACCGTCTGGTCAGGCCTTGTCGCCCTTCGGCTTGACCTGCAGATGCAGTTCCTCCCACTGCGCAGCACTCACCGGCGACGGCGCCCCGGTCATCAGGCATTGCGCGGTGGTGGTCTTGGGAAAGGCGATGACGTCACGGATCGAATCCGAGCCGACAATCAGCGCGGCGATGCGGTCGATACCGAAGGCGATGCCGCCGTGCGGCGGCGCACCGTGCGCCAGCGCATCGAGTAGAAACCCGAACTTCGCGCGCGCTTCCTCGGCGTCGATGCCGAGCAGCTCGAACACCGCCTGCTGCATTTCAGGGCAATGGATGCGGATGGAGCCGCCGCCGATCTCGTGGCCGTTCAGCACCATGTCGTAGCCGCGACTCAGCGCCAAACCCGGGTTGTGGCTGAGATCGGCGATATCGTCGATGGCCGGCGCGGTGAACGGGTGGTGCAGGGCCACCCAGCGCTTCGCCTCGGCGTCGTACTCGAACATCGGAAAGTCCGTGACCCACAGCGGTTTCCAGGCGTTCTCGACGCGCCCGAGATCGTGGCCTGCCTTGAGGCGCACCGCCCCCATGAAGTCGCAGACCTGGCGGTACGACCCGGCGCCGAACAGCAGCAGGTCCCCTGATTCGGCCCCGGTCGCAGTGAGCACCGCTTCGAGCTCGGCATCATCAAGGAACTTGGCGATCGGGGAATTCAACCCTTCGCGCCCCTTGGCGCGGTCCTCGACCTTGATCCAGGCAAGACCCTTGGCCCCGAACTTCGCCGCGTGCGCACCGAGGTCGTCGATCTGCTTGCGCGACCAGGCGGTGGCACCGGGCAGGCGCAGTGCGGCAATGCGCCCGTCGGCGGCATCGGCCCAGTCCGCGAACACCTTGAAGCCGCAGCCGCGCACCTGGTCGACAATGTCGACCAGTTCGAGGTCGATGCGTAGATCGGGCTTGTCGGAACCGAAGCGGCGCATGGCTTCGGCATAGGCAAGCCGCGGAAACGGATCGGGCAGTTCGATGTCGGCAACCTCGGCAAGTACCTCGCGGATCATCTCTTCCACGCAGTCCTGCACCTCGCCCTCGTCGACCCAGGCAAACTCCATATCGAGCTGGGTGAATTCCAGCTGGCGGTCGGCGCGCAGGGCCTCGTCGCGAAAACAGCGGGCGATCTGGTAGTAGCGGTCGAAGCCGGCCACCATCAGGATCTGCTTGAACAACTGTGGCGACTGCGGTAGCGCGTAGAACTCTCCCGGATGCAGGCGCGCGGGCACCAAAAAATCACGCGCGCCTTCGGGCGTCGCCTTGGTCAGAATCGGCGTTTCCACATCCTGGAAGTCGCGCGCATCAAGCCAGCGGCGCAGCGCCTGCACCAGGGCGATGCGCTTGCGCATGGCGCGCTGCATGTCCGGCCGGCGCAGGTCGAGGTAGCGGTACTTCAGGCGCACATCCTCGCCGGGCGACTCGTGCAGGGCGAACGGCAGACCGCGGGCGCGGTTGAGTATTTCGATGGATTCGGCGACCACCTCCACCTGGCCGCTGCGGATGCGGTCGTTGACGCTGTGCCGGGCGCGCACGCTGCCGGTAATGCGCAGGCAGTCCTCGTAGCCGACCTCGGCCGCGGTGGCGAACACCGCCTGGTCGGGTTCGGCGACGATCTGCACGACACCTTCGTGGTCGCGCAGGTCGATGAAGCAGACGCCACCGAGGTTGCGGGCGACATCGGCCCAACCGCACAGGGTGACGGTCTGACCGATCAGGGCCTCGTCGACGAGGCCGCACAGGTGGGTTCGCATGGGTGACTCCGGGCACCTGCCTCGGGCTGGCGCCGGGGCAGGGCAAGAAAGAAGGGGACGCGATGCTAAAGCGCGCGCAGGCTCAAGGCAACGTCGCTTGCGGCCTGGTGCGCGTCCATGAGCTCAGGGTCTGCGTTGCTGGATCTGGAATTCGGCGCGACAGCCCTTGTCCACCCAGATGCCGTGCCGATCCCAGCCCCAGCTCTGCTGCGGCAGGCAGGGCGCCTCGGAGAGCCGTTTCACGAGGGCGGCCGCGCCGTTGCTGAGATCGTGCGGGCACAAGGTACGCCGCCCATCGCGGCTCTCGCACAGTACGTTCTCCCGGTGCAGACCGGGTACCGACTGCGGCTGTGCCTGGCCGAAATACCCGCTGCAGCCGGCGCTGACCCAGACCTGGCCGGGCCGGACACCCCAGGTGTGGCCCTCGATGCACGGCGACGACGACCTCTGCTGCACCAGCACCACCTGTCGCCAGAAGTCCGGAATGCGGCACTGCTGGACCCGATCGTCGCGGCTCTCGCAGGGCACCGTATTCGGGGGCGGCGGAACCTGAGGTGGAGGCGTCGGGGGTGGAGGACGCTGTACCCGCGCCTCGCGGAAGATGCCGGCACAATCGTGGTTCACCCAGATCTCGCCGCGACGGAAGCCCCAGCTGTGCCCTTCCACGCAGTCGGCGCGCGACATCGTGCGCACCAGTTCAACAGCGCGCCAACCGGGTACCGTGCAGCGCTGTTCCCGTCCGCGATAGCTTTCACAGGCAATTTCATTGTGCGCAAGGGGCGGCGCCGGCGGTGGTTGAATCGCATCGGCACGCGCGAACCACCCCGCACAGTTGCGGTCGACCCACAGTTCACCGCGGCGGTTGACCCCGAACGACTCGCCTTCCCGGCAACGATCCCGGGAGGTCTGCTCGAGCAGGCGCACTTCCCGCCAGCCGCTGGCGCAGATCGTCCGGCGCCCGCGGTCGCTTTCGCAGTAAACGCGGTCGGCAGGCGCATCGACAGACCCGAAGCGCGCGGCGCAGCCGCGATCCACCCATACCAGACCACGCTCCCAACCCCAGCTGCGCCCTTCGATGCACTCCTCGCGGGAGAGCTGTTCGAGCAGCTGGGCGCGTCCCTGGAACGGCGTGCGGCACTCTCGGTAGCGATCTCGACTGCTCTCGCAGACCAGGGTCTCGTATTCCGCTGCTGCCGTTCGCGGCGCCGCCAGCAGCAGGGGCAGGCAGAGCAGGATGAACAGAAAAGTGGCTTGGCGTGGCATGGAGTTCCTGCGTGGGCGGGCGAGCTGGGCGCGGCATCGTCGATTGTCCTATAATCGGCCCCGGTTATCGATGCCCGCGAGGCACCCCCAGCTTGGCCCTGAAATCGTCGTTTGTTTCTTCCCGCGTTCCCTCCAGCGACCTCCGACAGGTAGTGCTCGATGCTCTGGAGGATCTCAAGGCCCGCGATCTCCGCGAGATCGACGTCCGCGACAAGACCAGCATCACCGATCTGATCATTGTGGTCAGCGGAACCTCGACACGCCACGTCAAATCGATCGCCGATGAGGTGGTCAAGCTTGCCAAGCACCATGGCCATGTACCGCTGGGCGTCGAGGGCGAGCGCGAAGGTGAGTGGGTCCTGGTCGATCTCGGCGATGTCATCGTCCACGTGATGCTGCCCCGGATCCGCGAGTTCTACGGTCTGGAACGGCTGTGGACCGTAGGCCACAGCGCCGAGAGCCTGGTCAGCGCCTGATCCGCTCGCTTCCGCCGGTATGCGCGTCCACCTGATCGCCATCGGTCAGCGCATGCCCGCCTGGGTGGCCGAGGGATTCCAGTCGTATCGCAAGCGACTCGGTCGCGAACTGCCGTTCGAGCTGCGTGAACTGCCGGCCGTGGCGCGCAGCCGCGGTCAGGCCCCGGCGCGCGCGATCGACGAGGAGGGTGTGCGCCTGCTGGCGGCCGTTCCCGACGGCGCGCTGATCGTTCTCCTTGACGAGCGCGGCAAGCCCTGGACCACACGCCAGCTGGCCGATGAGGTCGCCGCGTGGCGCCAGCAGGGGCGCGACGTGGCGCTGCTGGTGGGCGGGGCGGACGGCGTCAGCGAGAATGTGCGTGCGGCCGCGCAACGATCCTGGTCGCTGAGTGCACTCACCCTGCCGCACCCGCTGGTGCGCGTCATCGTCATCGAACAGCTGTATCGGGCCGTCAGCCTGCTCGGCGGCCACCCCTATCATCGCGACTAGGGAACCTCTGATTCAGAGGCTCCCTGGCACAGCCACGAGTTCAGCCGCCAGGCGGCGGCCCGATGCTAAGCTCCCCCCCCGATGCTCATCCTGCCTGCATATCCGTTGTTCCTGGCCTCGCGCTCGCCGCGACGGAAGCTGCTGCTCACCCAGCTTGGCGTGGACTTCCGCACGCTGGACATCGAGATCGAAGAGTGCCCATTGCCGGACGAAAGTCCGGAGGACTACGTCCGTCGCGTCGCCCGCGAGAAGGCATGGGCCGGACGCGACGCCAGCGGCGATCCGGCTGCGCTGGTGCTTGGTGCCGACACCGAGGTGGTGCTCGATGGACGAGTCACCGGCAAACCGGTCGACCTCGCCGACGCCAGGCGCATGCTGCGCGGCCTTTCAGGGCGCAGCCACCGCGTGCTTTCGGCAGTGACACTGGCCGGACCGCGCGGCGTTCGCGAGGCGCTGTCGGAAACCGTCGTCGAGTTCGCGTCGATCAATCCCGATCATCTCGAGCGCTATCTGGATTCCGGCGAGTACGCCGGCAAGGCCGGCGCCTACGCCATCCAGGGCCTGGCGGCCGGCTTCATCAGCCGCATCGACGGAAGTTACAGCGGCGTCATGGGCCTTCCCCTGTTTGAAACCGCGCAGCTCCTCGAGCAATCGGAGCTGCCGCTTGCGGTGGATATTCCGGCGCAGCGGGTCCTTTGAGGCGCTCGCTCGATGAGTGAGGAAATCCTGATCAACGTGACGCCGCGCGAGACACGCGTGGCGGTGGTCGAAAACGGCATGCTGCAGGAAGTGCACATCGAGCGTGCCTCGCGCCGTGGTTTCGTAGGCAACGTCCACAAGGGGCGCGTGCAGCGCGTCATGCCGGGCATGCAGGCAGCCTTCATCGAGATCGGACTCGGACGGGCAGCGTTCCTGCACGCTTCCGACGTCCTGCGCCCTGTGGCCGGCGATCTGGTCGGCGACGACGCCGCGCCTGCGCAAGTCGCGCCGCCCATCACCGAGCTGCTGCGGGAAGGCCAGGAGGTTGTGGTCCAGGTCATCAAGGATCCAATCGGCAGCAAGGGCGCACGCCTCACCACCCACCTCAGCATTCCCTCCCGGTACCTGGTACTGCTTCCCTACAGCCGCATGATCGGGGTTTCGGCGCGTATCGAGGACGAAGCCGAGCGGCAGCGACTGAAGGACCTGATGCACGGACTGGTGGGAGATTCCAGCGTCGGCTACATCCTGCGAACCAACGCCGAGGGTATCGGCGCCGAGGCGCTGGCGGAGGACATCGACTACCTGAACAAGGTGTGGACGACGCTCGGCGAGCGCATCGCCGCAGGCGCGATCGGTAGATGCGTGTACGAGGACCTGAACCTTCCTCTGCGCACCCTTCGGGATCTTGTTCGTGCAGGCGTCGAGAAGGTGCGCATCGATTCGCGCGAGACCTTCGATCGCGCCCAGGAGTTCGTTCGCCAGTTCATGCCCGAGCTGATCGATCGCATCGAACACTATCCAGGAGAGCGACCGATCTTCGATCTGTACAGCATCGAGGAGGAAATCCAGCGCGCCCTGCGCAAGGAAGTGCCGCTCAAGTCCGGTGGCTACCTGGTGATCGACCAGACCGAGGCGATGACCACGATCGACGTGAACACCGGCGCCTATCTCGGTCACCGCAATCTCGAGGAGACCGTCTACCGTACCAACCTCGAGGCGGCGCAGTCGGTGGCGCGGCAGCTCAGGCTGCGCAACCTCGGCGGCATCATCATCATCGACTTCATCGACATGACCGACGAGGAGCATCGCCGCCAGGTGCTGCGCACGCTGGAGAAGTCGCTGACCCGCGATCATGCCAAGACCAATTTCTACGAGCTTTCGCCGCTGGGCCTGGTGGAAATGACGCGCAAGCGCACCACCGAGAGCCTGGAGCGACAGCTGTGCGAGCCGTGCGCCTCGTGCGGTGGACGTGGCCACATCAAGACTACGGAAACAGTCTGCTACGAGATCTTTCGGGAGATCACCCGCGCCGTTCGCCAGTTCGAAGCCGAGACGCTGATGGTGCTGGCTTCGCCCCGAGTGGTGTCACGCATTCTCGAAGAGGAATCCGCTGCGGTTGCCGAGCTGGAGGAATTCATCGGCAAGACGATCCGCTTCCAGTCGGATGACCAGTACGCTCAGGAACAGTACGACGTGGTGCTGCTGTGATTGGCAAGGGCTGCAGCCGCAAGTTCCGGGAGATGCGCTTGCCAGGGCCGGAAAGCCGGGCCGGAAGCGCGTGACCCCGCTGCGTAGACGCCTGCGGCGCCTGCGGCGCGGGCTGTGGCTCACGCTTTCGGCCACGCTGATCACGGCCGCGGTACTGGTTGGCCTGGTCAATCTCGCCCTTCCTTGGCTTGCCAGCGACACCGCCCGCCTGGAAGCCTGGATCGAATCCCGCATCGGACAGCCGGTTCGCATCGAGGCAGCGGGCGGCCAATGGTTGCGCAGCGGACCGGCATTCCGCCTTACCGGCTTGCGCCTGGGTGGCGTCGACGGCATTGACGTCGATGCGGCCGAGCTGCGCATCAACGTCTATTCGTGGCTGTTGCCGAGTCGCGCGCTGGTGGAACTGCGTCTCAATGGACTCGAACTGGAGGTCAGTCGTCGTGAGGGCGAGGACTGGGAGCTGCGCGGACTGGTGCTGCCGGATCGTTCGGCGCGGGGGAGAGCGCCCGTCGATACCCGTCTGCCGGGGGCACTCAGCGTGCGCGACAGTCGGCTGCGGGTGCTCGACGAGGGCAGTGGCCTGGATCTGGCCCTTGAACGCGTCAACCTGACGTTCTCACGCGAGCGGGGCCGCGAATTCTGGAACGGCAGCGCCTGGCCGGTTGAAGGCGAAGCACCGCTCGGCTTCGTCATCGAACGCGATGACTCCGGCGGTCGCGGATATCTGGTTGGAAGCGAGGTGCAGCTGACGGAGTGGTTGGGGGGCGCCGCGCCGCTGGGCATCGGAGTGCGCGAGGGGCGTGCCGATATTCAGGCGTGGGCCGAGTGGCAAGGGCGTCACCTGCGCGAGATCCGCGTTGAAGCCGAGCTCTCCGATGTTTCGCTGCTGGGCACCGAATTGCTGCGCCTCGGCGAGGTCATGGTGGAGCCGCGCACCGCGCTGCAACAGGTCGCATTCGGCGCACGCTGGCGGGCGAGGCCCGACGGTTGGCGTCTGGATATCGAGGATCTGCGCATTGCCACCATGGCGCAGGAAAATGTCGCCCGCGGGCTGTCGCTGACGCGCCGCGCCGATTCGAACTATCGACTGGAGATCGAACGCCTGCCGCTGGGCCCGCTGGCAGCGCTTGCGGCCTTGAGCGACGTGGCTTCACCGAGGGTGCGCGGATGGCTGTATGCGAGCGCGGCATCCGGGCGGCTGGAAGATGCGGTGGCGCAGTTTGACGGTGGGCGCCTGTCCTGGTTCGAAGGGCACCTCGAGTCGCTGGCAACACGCGCGCATCGTCGCCTGCCCGGACTCGGGCCGCTGTCGATGCGGATGATCGGGGACAGCGCGGGTCTGGTCGCCACCCTCGATGACCAGCACCCGCTCTTGGACGCGCCGCGACTGTTCCCCCGCCCGCTGCTGCTGCAGGGTCTGGACGGGCGCCTTGGTCTGCGCATGGTGGATGGAGATGTGCAGGTGGAACTGGCTGATGCCTCGCTGTCGGTCGGCGGCTTCGACATCGACCTTGACGCGGCACTTCAGGCTGGCGAGGCGGGCGGTCCGCTGCTGTCTGGCGCGGCCGCGGTGGGCGCGGGCCGGATCGAGCACGTGCATGATCTGTGGCCGGAGGGCATCGTGCCGCCGAGAACGCTGCGCTGGCTGCAAACGGCGCTGGTCTCGGGCGCACTGCATTCCGGCAGTGCGGTGTTCCATGGGCCGCTCGATCAGTGGCCTTTCGACGATCAGCAGGGCCGGCTTGTGGCTGTCGCACAGGTGGGAGACGCACTTCTGGCGTTCAATCCCGACTGGCCGCCGGTGGATTCGCTTGATGCCACCGTGAAATTCGTCAATGTCTCGCTGGAAGTCGAATCGTCCTCGGCGCAGATCGTGGGAAACCGCATCGGCCATGGTCGGGCGACGATTTCCGATCTCAAGAACGCTCTGCTCGACGTTCATGTCGAAGGCGGTGGCAGCGGCAGTCAACTGCTCGGACTGCTGCGCCGCAGCCCGATCTACCAGCGCTACGGCAGCTATCTGATCGGCGTCGATGTCGGCGGCCGCGGAGACGTTTCGCTGGACCTGCATTTCGCGTTGAAGAAGGGACTCGGCCAGAACCGGGTGGACGGTGAAGTGCGGCTGCACCAGGCCGACCTGCGCGACATCAAATGGGGGCTCGCCTTTGATGCTGCGACCGGGCCGGTGCGCTTCGACGCGGACGGCTTCGCCGCCGATGAGCTCAGCGTTTGGCTGGGTACCGACCCCGCCCATCTGAGCATCGCCGTGGGCAGCCGCACCGGCAACCCGGACAATCTTGCCGAGGCCAGCCTGCGAGGCGTACTGCCACTGTCGACTGTCACCAGTGGTCTGCGGGAGATGGAACCCCTGTGGCCGCGCGTCAAGGGGCGTTCACACTGGACCCTGGATCTCGCTGTGGAGCGTGGCCTGCACGGCCTGGATGGCCCGAAGCGCCTGATACTGCATTCCGACATGGTGGGTGCCGAATTCGATCTGCCGGAACCATTGAGGAAGCCAGCGGAGCGCGCACTGCCGGTGTTCATGGAGATGACTCTGCCGGCGGTGGACGGGCAGCTCGCCTTGAAACTTGGCGATGTGGCGTCGCTGAGCGCGCAGCTGCCAGGACTGACCCATGCCTTTGCTGCATCGGTGGTGCTGGGCGGTGGCGAGGCCGGCCCGGTGCCCGCCGAAGGCCTGAGCGTGCGCGGTCGGCTCTCCGAACTCGACCTGAGTGGCTGGATGCGCCTGGGCGCAGCGGCCACTCCCGGCGGCAGCGTCGATGTAGCTCTGGACGTCGATCATCTGGGCGTCCTCGGGAGGACGCTCGACGACGTCGAACTGGTAGTGCGCACCAACCCGACAGGAACCGAAATCGCGTTTGCCGGACCGGCGGTTCAGGGTCTGGTGGAAATACCCGCGGGTGGTGATCAGCGTCGCGGTATGACCGCCAACTTCGAGCGTCTGCATTGGCCGGAAAGAAGCAACGGAGCGGGCGACGACGGCCCCGCCATACAGATTGATCCGGCCGCGCTGCCGCCGCTGCACCTGTGGGTGGGCGACCTGAAGTTCGGCGATGCCGAACTCGGCGAGACCCGTCTTGAAACCTATCCGAGCGGCGACGGCCTGCACATGGAGCTGTTCGAATCCCATTCGCCGAACGTCAACATCCGCGCGCGTGGCGACTGGCGGCGGGACCAGTTCGGCGACCGCTCCAGCTTCGAGCTGAGCTTCACCTCTCAGAACCTTGGACGCATGCTCGATGCACTGGGCTACTCGGGCTTTGTCGAGGGCGGGCAGACGATTGCACAGTTCAATGTGGCCTGGCCGGGTTCGCCCGCCGATTTCGCCCTCGCCCGGTTGACCGGTGGACTCGAACTGTCGATCGGCAGCGGGCGAATCCTCGACGTCGAACCGGGCGCCGGAAGGATACTGGGGCTGGCCAGCCTGCAGGCGATCCCGCGTCGCCTGTCCCTCGACTTCAGCGATCTGTTCTCGCCGGGCATGAGCTTCAACGCCATCACCGGCAGCTTTCGCTTCTCCGGCGGCAGCGCCTGGACCGAGGACCTGCGCCTCGACGGTCCCGCGGCAGCGGTAGGCATTCGGGGGCGCACCGGGCTGTCTGATCGCAGCTACGACCAGGAACTCGATGTATTCCCGCGCATCGGCGGCGCGCTTCCGGTGTTCGGCGCGATAGCCGGCGGACCGGCCGGCGCGGCCGCCGGTCTGGTGGTGCAGAATGTTCTGTCCGGTCCGCTCGACCAGATGGCGCGCGCGCGCTACAGGGTCACCGGCACCTGGGAGCATCCCGAAATCGAACAGATTCCGGTACCGCGACCGCGTGCCCGGCAATCCGGTTCAGGCTGACTTGCGTAGCCTTTCCGGCGTCGCCCGCCGCTGTTGCCATTGAAGATGCAGCAGCGGGCCGCATCTCTTGATTTCTACCCCAGGGCTTTCATTCATGTCTTCCTCACTCACCGCCATCCGCCAGCGCCTGCTGGAGCCGACCGGTATCGTCCTTGGCGACCTGGACTCCGTGTTCGCGCGCCTGATGGGCCCGGGCGTCGATGCCGCCGATCTCTATTTCCAGCACAGCCGACACGAGTCCTGGGCGCTGGAGGACGGCATCGTCAAGGACGGGGCGCACAGCATCGACCAGGGCGTGGGCGTGCGCGCCATGTCAGGCGAGAAGAGCGGGTTCGCCTATTCGGATGCGATCGTTCTCCCGGCGCTTCTGGAAGCCGCCGGCTCGGCGCGCGCCATCGCCCGACATGGCAACGGCCAGGCCCTGCCCGTGCGGCTCAGCGAGGGCAGTACACGTGCGCTGTATGCACCGCTGGATCCGGTGGAATCCCTTGATGCCGGGGCCAAGGTCACGCTGCTTCGCGAAATCGACAGCTACGCAAGAAGCCTGGATACGCGCGTCACGCAGGTGATGGTGAGCCTGTCCGGAGTGATGGATACCGTGCTGATTGCGGCCAGCGATGGCACCCTGGCAGGCGACGTGCGTCCGCTGGTGCGTTTCAATGTGCAGGTGATCGCCGAGCACAACGGCAGGCGGGAACAGGGTTATGCGGGTGGCGGCGGGCGCTTTGCCTACGGACGCCTCCTCGATGACGATCTTCCGAGGCGACTCGCCCGCGACGCGGTGCGCCAGGCGCTGGTGAATCTCGAGGCGGAGGATGCACCGGCCGGCAGCATGACCGTCGTGCTGGCGCCGGGATGGCCGGGAGTGCTGCTGCACGAGGCGATCGGCCACGGTCTCGAAGGTGACTTCAATCGCAAGGGCACCAGTGCCTTCAGTGGACGCATCGGCGAACGCGTGGCGGCCAAAGGTGTCACCGTGGTTGATGACGGCACCTTGCCGGATCGCCGCGGCTCGCTGAATGTCGACGACGAGGGTACGCCGACTTCGTGCACCACGCTGATCGAGGACGGCATCCTCAAGGGCTACATGCAGGACCGCATGAATGCCCGTCTGATGGGCGTCGCGCCCACCGGGAACGGCCGCCGCGAGAGCTTCGCCCACCTGCCCATGCCACGCATGACCAATACCTACATGCTGGCGGGCGCGCACCAGCCGGAGGAAATCATCGCTTCGGTGAAAAAGGGCCTGTACGCGGTCAACTTCGGTGGCGGTCAGGTCGACATCACCAGCGGCAAGTTCGTGTTCTCGGCCAGCGAGGCCTACCTCATCGAGGATGGCAAGGTCGGTTGTCCGGTCAAGGGTGCCACGCTGATCGGGTCCGGTCCCGAGGTGCTGACCCGGGTATCGATGGTTGGCAATGACCTGCGCCTCGACGAGGGCGTGGGCACCTGCGGCAAGGAGGGCCAGAGTGTTCCGGTCGGTGTGGGCCAGCCCACGCTGCGCATCGACAGCCTCACGGTGGGCGGCACCCGCGCCCCATGAGTGCGGGCGTCGAGCGCCTGATGCTCCCCGGGGATTCGCCTTCCGGTGGTTCCTACAGTGCGTCGCTGGCCGGCAGCAGATCAGAGAGCATGCGGAAGATTCTGCGTGCCGCAGCCGGCGGCTTGCCAGCTTCGGCCTCGGTGCGCGCCTGCCGGGCCAGCTGCCGAAGCGCCTGTCTGTCGGCGTTCGGACAGTCCACAAGGAGATCCTCGAGGGCGGCGTCGCCTTCCTCGATCAGTCGCGTCCGCCAGTGCTCGGTGCGATGCAGGCGCGCGGTTTCCCGGCGCCGGTCGTCGGCGGTCGATTCGATGGCGCGTCGGATCACCGCCACCGCTTCTTCGTCGTTGCGGAGCTGCTTGGCCAGGAACTGCGCCTGGCGTTTGCGCGCCACCTGCTGGGTGACCTGCCGGGAACGGACGATCAGGGACTTGAGGTCCTCGTCCAGCGGCAGCGAATGCACCAGTTTCAGTGGCCCGTCCATCAGGGTCAGTGCGAGGTCCAGCACCGCCAGCGCCTCGCGTCGACGCTGGCTCCGGCTGATTTCGCCGCCGTCGTCGTCCTTTGCGTCCTCGGGGCGCCTGTCTTTCATCGATCAAGGATTCCGTTGAAGTGAATACCGTGGAGTTTACCGCGCCGGCCGCGGACAGCCGCGAGCGTCTCGAGCGGCTCGCCGAAATGGCCGAATCCGTCCTCCGCGAAGCGCGGGCGCAGGGCGCGACCGCGGCCGAGGTCGGACTCAGCGAGGACATCGGTCTCAACGTCAATGTCCGCCTCGGCGAGGTGGAGACCGTCGAACACAGCCGCGACCGGGCGCTTGGTCTGACCGTCTACGTGGGCCAACGAAAGGCGCACGCCAGCTCCGCCGATTATGCTCCGGAAGCGATTCGCGCCACCGTCGAGCAGGCGCTTGCGATTGCCAGATTCACCGAACCCGACGACGCGGCCGGACTGGCGGACGCTGAGCTGATGGCCAGTGAACTGCCTGATCTCGATCTCTGGCATCCGTGGTCGCTGGATCCCGAGAGTGCGATCGAGCTTGGCATTGCCTGCGAGGACGCCGGCCGCGCCGATTCGCGCATCACCAATTCGGAGGGCGCCAGCGTGCATAGCGGCGCCAGCATCGCGGTGTACGCCAACAGCCATGGCTTCGTCGGCGGTGAGCGCGGTACCCGCCATTCGCTGAGCTGCGCACTGCTGGCCGGCCACGGCGAAGGCATGCAGCGCGATTACTGGTACAGCAGCGCTCGCGCGGCAGCGGATCTCGAGCCGGCGGAAGACGTCGGCCGCCATGCAGCCGAACGGGCCATACGACGCGTCGACGCGCGCACTCTGAGCACGCGCGAGTGTCCGGTGGTTTTCCAGGCCGAGGTGGCACGCGGGCTCATCGGCCATCTTGCCGGAGCGGTAAGCGGCGGCGCGCTGTACCGCAAGGCATCGTTCCTGCTGGACTCGGTGGGCACCCGTCTTTTCCCTGCCTTTGTGAACATGATCGAACGTCCGCACCTGAAGCGCGGCGCCGGATCTGCGGCGTTCGACGCCGAAGGCGTGGCCACCCGCGAGCAGTCGCTGGTGGAAGGCGGTGTGTTGACGCGCTACGTACTTTCCAGCTACTCGGCGCGCAAGCTGGGGCTCACCACCACGGCCAACGCAGGCGGCCTGCACAACCTGATCGTCGAGCCCGGCGAGGAGGGGCTGGACGCGCTGCTTGCCCGAATGGGGCGTGGACTTCTGGTGACCGAGCTGATGGGCCAGGGCGTCAACACCGTCACCGGCGACTATTCTCGCGGTGCCGCAGGCTTCTGGATCGAGAACGGTGTCGTGGTCCATCCGGTCGACGGCATCACCATAGCCGGCAACCTGCGCGCGATGTTCGCCGGTATTCAAGCCATCGGCAGCGATGTCGACAGCCGCAGCGGCATCCAGACCGGCTCCATCCTTGTCGACCGGATGACGGTCGCCGGCGATTGAGGAGCTTGGCGCAGCGAGTGCTCCTCGCTGCGCCTGTTTCGATTCCGCGCGACTAGGGCTCCACGGGCTCGGTCAGCATCAGCAGGTCGAGCGTGTCGCGTTCGAAGCGACCGGCGGCGGGGCCATCGGGCACATCGATCACGAAACTCACGGTGTTGCCCGCGGTCGGATCGAAGAAGGCCGGCTGCACCAGGTTGAGGGTGATCTGGCCTACTTCGCGGTCGGTCCACGGCTGCGGGCCGGGCGGGAGTGCGCAGGTACGGCAGTAGGCCACGCGCTGCACCAGCGGCAGCGTCTGCCCGGGCTGGTAGTCATCGCTGATGGCATAGACCCAGCGGCCGCGCCCTTCGGCGTCGGGGTAATAAAGCACCGCAAACAGCAGCACCTTGTCGTCGATGGTGGCATTGGTGATGGAAAAGCCCCAGCCGGAATCATCATTGCCGGCGAACCACAGACCGCTGAAGTCAGGCGCTGCGCGCAGGGACTTCGGAAGCAGCGGCGCCATGCACCATATGCGCGACTGTGTGCTGTCGATGCGCCAGCGCATCGCGCTGAGTCCGTCTTCCGTCGGACGCTGGTCCTGGAAGCCGTCCCGGCACTCCGGATAGGTGTCGGGGTCGACGAAGTCGAGCGTCACTCGTCCGCTGGTGTTCGGGTCCTCGTCGGCAAACTGCGGCGGCGAGCGTGCCTCGTCGTAGAAATAGCGCACCAGATTGTTCGAGTTCACCGTGGTCAGAGGCAGATACTGCCCGTCGACCACGGGCCCGATCGCCTGGTAGTACTCCGGATGGCCCGAGTCGTCGTAGCTGTACATGGTCATGACCCAGGAATCGAAGACGCGACTGAACTCGATGCCATGCCCGTTGCGCGCGATGTCGAACCACTGTCCGATCAGCGGCGGCGCGAACACCGGCGGGGACTTGGGCTCGGGGTCCCAGCCGACCTTGTTGAGCACCAGCTCGGAGAACCCAAGCTCCCGGCGCTGCTGTCCGGCAGGTGTGCTCGGGAACATCAGCTGTGGCGGGTTGAGACCCATGCGAAGGTGGGAGAGGGTGGACCCGGGATCCAATTCCGCAGGCGCATGCAGCGGAAGGGGAGTGAGCCGTCCCGGCTGCTGGACGGGATTGAGTTCGGCCGGTGCGTCGAAACTCAGGCCCAGGCCAGAGGACATCGCGGTCACGCGTTCGGCATCGCTATCCAGTTCAGTCAACCTGCGCGGCAGCTGGCCGAGCTGCGAGTAGATCGTGTTGTAGGCGTAGACGTCGTCGAAAGGTGCGCCGAGCAGCTGCCCCGAGTCGACGTCGACCAGCCCTACGAAGCCCAGTCCGTGAACCAGCTCGTGCATGGCCACCGAAACGAAGTCGAAGCCGGTGACGACGCCACCATCTCCGGTTCCGTAGTGCCAGCGCTGGGTGGCCGGTCTGGACGGGTCGTCGACCCGGGTGTTGAAGGTCACCGTCAGGTCGGTGGCATCGCAACTGCCGCCAGCGAACTTGCACAGCGGTGTGCCGGCTTGACGCGCTACCGTCGGACGAGAATAGAACGTATTGCGGCGTGCACTACCGGGAAATCCGCGGAAGAAACCGCTGGGAATGGCCGAAGCCAGGGTGGTGGAATCCGCGCCGTAGTCGCGCCAGCAAGCGCGGACTCGCACTGGAACAGTGCTGCGCAGTGTCTGCGACAGCCGCTGCGCCGCGTTCTCCAGCGCGGCGCGGCGCTGTGGGTTCCATTCCGCGACGTTGCAGTTCTCGCCCGGCTGATCAAAATCGATCTCGATCGGTGCGCCGGCAAGAGCCTGCGTCGAGACAATGGCGCGAACCTGCACCTCGGCGGCCTGCGAAGCAAAGTTGAAAATGGTGAGGTACCAGCGACCCGGCTGCACCGGGAAGTGGCTGGCCTCCGAAATGACCACGAACTCGTTCGCGCCCGGGCTGACCGAAAGGTATTGCGACTGGTCGAAGAGGCTGTCCACGTCAGGAATATCGAATTCGAACGCCGAACCGTGGCGAAGCAGAAGGTCGATATCGACGCCTGCGGTGGAGCTGTCGATCTCGACTGACAGCTGCCGGGCACCCTCGGGCACATCCACCACCAGCTGGGTGGTAAGGCTCTGTGCGCTGAGACTGAAAGTCACCAACTGGTCATTGGGCAGCGGTGAAAAGTCCTGGGCGAAGGCCGGCATCACAGCCAGCACAAGCGAAATGGCGACCAGCGTGCGCATCATCGCAACAGCTCCTTGGTGACGCGTCGCTGCAACACCGCCCCCTGAAGGGACTGCGGCCCGGATTGCCTGCAGCGGACCATGATCTGCCCGTCGGGCAGGACCTCGTAGCCGGTGACGGTGACAATGCCGGGGTCGAACGTGGCGATGTCCGCCGCGCGGGCGTCGCCGCCAGTTTGCACGCGGCCGTCGTCGGCCTTCACCAGGCTGATGCTGCGCACGTCGATGCGCGTCGAGGTTGCCGCGGAGGACGCCTGGTCCGCAGCATGCGACGCCGCGCAGGCCGAGACCGCGGCCAAGGCCAGAATGCCTTGCTGGACAAATACTTTCATGGGTGGGCAGGTTCGCTGCTTGTATGTAGGGAAAGTGTAACTCAGGACGGTGAACGGTCTCGAAACACCCCACTATTGTGTAGCGCATCCAAAGGCATCAAGTACGTACACCTTGCCCTTTCCAGGGCGGTAGCCGTTGCGCAGCGCTTCGTGCACATATTCGATAGCGCCACCCACTGCGGCTTCCAGTTCCTCGCCGCGAGCGAGGCGCGCGGTGACGGCTGCGGCCAGCGTGCAGCCGGTACCGTGGCCTTCGCGTCGCAACCTTCGATGACTGAAACGCACGATGCGGCGGCCGTCGAACAGGATGTCGCTGACCTTGGCGCCCGCCATATGGCCTCCCTTGAGCAGCACTGCGCGGGCGCCGAGCGCGTGCAGCGCAATGGCCGCGGCCTCCATCCCATCCGCCTCGACTGGATAACCGAGCAACACTTCCGCTTCCGGCACGTTCGGTGTAATCAGGCTGGCCAGCGGCAGCAGCCGTTCGCGCACGGCCTTGACCGCGTCGCTGCGCAACAATCGTGCCCCCGAACTGGCAACCATCACAGGATCGACGACAAGGTGGCGCGGCCGGCGCGCTTCCATGGCAGCAGCCACGCGCCGCGTCAGTGCCGCGGTACCGAGCATGCCGGTCTTGACCGCGGTGATGCGGAAATCGCTGAACACCGCCTCCAGTTGGGCATCGACGTGGCGCAGCGGTACGGCATGGATATCGAAGACACCGCGAGTGTTCTGCGCGGTCAGGGCGGTCAGCACGGACAGGCCGTGAACCCGGTGCGCCGCAAAGGTGCGCAGATCCGCTTGGATACCGGCGCCGCCGCCGGAGTCGGAGCCGGCGATGCTCAGGGCTGAAGCGGGTGTTCGCATCGGAAAAGTCCTTGATCGTTGCGGAAAAGCAACAAGAATGGCCAACTAATTATGGCGAAATCAGAAGGTATCAGGGATTGCTGTGGTTTTTTGTTGACTTTCTGTGGGATTCTTGCCATATTCTCGCCGTTCCTACCACGGCCCTAGGGGCGCGAAAAGTCGGGCATGCGGCGAACGACAACAGCACTTGGTACGAAGGCGAGCGCGCTGGCGCTCGCCTTCGTGCTTCCCGTTTCCGTCCAGAGCGTTTCTGCACAGAGCGTCGGGCCCGCGGGCCACGGCCTGTCGGCGGCGGCGCTCGCCAGTCTCGATGCGAATTCTTCTGCAGGTCACCAGGCGCTGATGGACCAATGGCGTGGCTATGCCCTGAACGGCATCACGCCACAGTTTGGTTGGAGCCTCTCGCTGGGTGACAGTGCGCCGCCCAGTCTCATGGCGCGCTTTGCCAACAACGTATTCCCGGTGCTTGCGGTGGACGACCAGAGGTCGACCCGGCGCAACGCCATCAGCGTCGCGATCTACTCGGCAATGGCTGCAGAGAGTCCTGTCCTCGCGGCGGCCGGTGTCGCTTCCGGCGCCATGACCGACAGCCTCAACGGCGGTCTGCAGCGTGTCTTCGTTGCGCCATCGTTTACCCAGTCGTTTGGCGAGAGCGGCAGCTGGACGCTTTCGGGCATCCTCGCGCACCAGCGGTTTGCCAGCATGGGCATGGGCTCAGTCGCCTGGTCGCCGGCTTACAGCGGCATGCTCACCTCCCGGCACTCCCAGTCCATCGGCTCGCGCTATTCGCAGACGTCGGTCGGCAAAGGCGCGCGGCTGGAGCTCAACGAAGTGCTGACCGACCGCATCTCATGGGCGGTGGCGGTGCAGTCCAAGCTGGATATGGACAGCTTCAAGTTCTATCGCGGCGTGTTCTCCGACGCCGGCGACTTCGACGTGCCAGGGCACGGCGCCCTCGGCATCAATGTCGAGGTACAGCCCGACGTACATTTCGGCGTGAGCGTGCAGCGCGTGTTCTACAGCGACATTGCCGCGTTCACCAGTGCAGCCCTGCCGGTTCGGTTCCTCGCCCTGTTGGGCGATGCCACGTCGCCCGAGTTCGCCTGGGAAGATCTCACGGTGTATTCGGCTGCACTGACGTGGCAGCGCGTTGCGGGCGAGTCGTGGTCTTTCCGATACACCACACGCCAGCAGCCGGCGCCGACCTCGGCACTGCTCAGGCAGGCGCTCGAACCCGAATTCACCAACCGCAATCTGGCGCTCGCATTCAGCAGGGATCTTGGTCGCTACGGCCAGCTCCTGATCGCCGCAAGCTACGCACCCAAACAGTACCTGCTGGCCACCGGTCCGTTCACCGACCGCGCCAGTCCGGGCCAGCACCAGCGTGAGTTCGAGGCGCACTGGGGATTTCAGTTCTAGAAAGACACACGATCTCAGGGCTTGATCGTTTGAGGGCTCCTTCGGGGGCCCTTTCTTTTTGGTTTCCCGCCAAGTGAGGCAATCCGTTGCCCTTCTTCTCCTGGTCACCTGACAACCTAACCACCTAATCACCTAATCACGTAGCCACGTAACCTTCTGGCTCTCATATCACAACTGATCCGACGCATAGTCCGCCAGCCGCGAGCGTTCACCGCGCCGCAGGGTGACGTGCGCGCTGTGCGCCCATGCCTTGAAGCGGTCGACGGCGTAGGTGAGTCCGGAGGTGGTCTCGGTGAGGTAGGGCGTGTCGATCTGTTCGACGTTGCCCAGGCAGATCATCTTGGTGCCAGGTCCGGCACGGGTCAGCAGGGTTTTCATCTGCTTGGGCGTCAGGTTCTGCGCCTCGTCGATGATCACGTAGCGGCTCAGGAAGGTGCGTCCGCGCATGAAGTTCATCGAGCGGATCTTGATCCGGCTGGCCAGCAGGTCGTTGGTGGCCGCACGACCCCAGGCGCCGCCCTCCTGTGGCGATGTCAGCACCTCCAGGTTGTCGGTGAGCGCGCCCATCCACGGCGTCATCTTCTCTTCTTCAGTGCCCGGCAGGAAGCCGATGTCTTCGCCGACGCTGACCGTGGCGCGGGTCATGATGATCTCGCGGTAGCGCTGCTGGTCCATGGTCTGTGCGAGTCCTGCAGCCAGCGCCAGCAGGGTCTTGCCGGTTCCCGCCGTGCCGAGCAGGGTGACGAAGTCGACCTCCGGGTCCATCAGCGCGTTCAGGGCAAAGTTCTGCTCACGGTTGCGGGCTGTCACACCCCATACCGAATGGCCGCCGCTGCGGTAGTCCTCGACGATCTGCAGTACGGCGCTGCCGCCGTCGACCCGCAGCACGCGCAGCTCCAGCTCCTCATCTCCGGGCAGGTACAGAAACTGGTTGGGCTGCCAGTCCTCCTGCTCGCCCATGCGCATCTCGTAGTAGGCATGACCGCGCTCGGTCCAGGAGCGCAGCTGGTCCTCATGACTGCTCCAGAAGTCGCTGCTCAGCTCCTTCAGCCCGGTGTACAGCAGGCTGAAGTCGTCCAGCGCGCGATCGTTTTCGTAGTCCTCCGCGAAGACCCCGTAGATGGTGGCCTTGATGCGCAGGTTGATGTCCTTGGATACCAGCACCACCGGCTGGTCCGGGCGCGTTTCACGGAGGTCGAGGATGCTGGCCAGAATCAGGTTGTCGGCCGCATTGCGGGCACCGGCGCCATTGCCGGGCGGTTCGGTCTGGAAGTACAGGCGGCCGCTCGAGGTCTTCTGCTGCAGGTTGAGTCCACCCGGCAGCAGCAGCGGAATGCCGTCGCGGATATCGCCATGGCCGTCGGATTCGATCAGCTCGTTGATGAATCGGCTGACCTGGCGGGCATTGCGTGAAACCTCGGACATGCCCTTCTTGGCTGCGTCCAACTCCTCCAGCACCATCATCGGAAGGAAGACGTCGTGTTCGTCGAAGCGGAACAGCGCCGTCGGATCGTGCATCAGCACGTTGGTGTCCAATACGTAGGTGCGCTTTTCCTGGGTCATGTTCGCGACGCTCGGTGAGTGATTGGCGTGTGCTGCCGCGTCGGCGGTGCCCTGGGTCGCGTGCTCTCGTTTCAGTCCGTCCATTCAGAGCGCTCCGACCGCGGCCAGCACTTCATCGACATGGCCGGGCACCTTGAGCCCACGCCATTCGGCCCGCAACACGCCCTTGCCGTCGATGACGAAGGTGCTGCGCTGGATACCGCGAACCACGCGGCCATACATGTTCTTGTCGCGGATCACATCAAAGGCCTGGCAAAGGGCCTCATCTTCGTCAGATATCAGATCGAACGGCAGGTTCTGCTTGGCGCAGAAGCCATCGTGACTCCTGATGCTGTCGCGCGATACGCCGACCACTTCGGCACCGGCTGCGCGGAAGTCTTCGATACGGTCGCGGAAATTCTGTGCCTGGGTGGTGCAGCCCGGGGTGTTGTCCTTGGGATAGAAGTAGAGGACGAGTGTCTTGCCGGCGAAGTCTTTGAGGCTGAGGGTTCTGCCGCCGGTGGCGGCGGCTTTGAAGGCGGGGACTTTCTTGCCGAGAGCGGGCATCTGTCGGGTGTTCTCCGGATACGGGGAAGGCGGGCGCGGCGGTCTCAGAATTTGATCGGATCGATAATGGCGTCGAGATTGAGACCGTCGCAGAAGTCGAGGAAATCATCGCGCAGCGCGGCGATGTGCATGTCTGCAGGAATACCCACGGTGACCTGCGCCTGAAACATCTCGGCGCCGGTCTGCATGGCCCGATAGCGGCTCGAGGAAAGGCTCTCGATGGCGATCCCCTGACGCTCGAAGAATTCGGCCACCTCGAACAGGATGCCGGTCTTGTCGGCAGCCACGATTTCGACCACGTAGGGCAAGAGATTGCTTTGCATCGGCTTGGCGCCGGTGCGGAAATGGACCACGCGCAGCTTCTCGTCGCGCTCCAGACGACCCAGCGCCGATTCAAGTTTGGCAATGGCGTCCCAGCTGCCGACGGCGAGCGCCGTCAGCGCCACCTCTTCGCCGACCGCAGCGACGCGGGTTTCTAGCAGGTTGCATCCGCTGTCGGCGACGCGTCGCGACACCGGAACCAGGGGAGAGTCGGGGAAGCGGGCGAAGGCGCTGACCAGCAGGTAATTCTCGTTCGCCGTAGGTCGCTGCACGCTTCGGGCCAGGGCTCTTGTAGTTGATCTGAATGGGGCGGGCCCGGGCGGCTCAGGCCGCGCTCAGGTGGGTTGCAGAATACTTGTCGCCTTGTGACCCCGCAAGCGGTCACGCCATCAGGGAGGCGAACAGCTGTGCGCAATACCAGTCCGGCAGTCGCCGTCGGTCAAGATGCCTCATACACGGGCACAGGTTCGGGCCATTCGACCCCCTGCCGTTCCATCGCGGCCGCATTGGCCGTACCATCCGCCGTTCGCCCATGACGTCCCCAGCCCCCGTGCAACTTTCCGGCAGCATCTGTGCCCTGGCCACCCCTTTCGCCGAGGACGGGCGGGTTGACCTGCGCGGTTTTACTGCGTTGCTCGATCATCAGCTCGAAGGCGGAACTTCAGGCGTTGTGGTGGCGGGATCGACCGGCGAAGCTGCGATGCTCGATCGCGACGAATTCGTCACCTTGCTCGAATGCGCGGTCGAGAGTCTTGGCGGTCGCATCCCGGTGCTTGCCGGCACTGGCACGGCGGCGACGGCGAAGACCGTGGCGCAGACGCGCCTGGCCGCCGCCCACGGGGCCGATGCCGCGCTGGTTGTCACACCCTACTATGTCCGCCCAACGCAGGACGGTCTCTACCGTCACTTCCTCGCCGTGGCCGAGGAAGGCGACCTGCCGGTAGTGCTTTACAACGTGCCGGGTCGTACCGGCTGCGACCTCCAGCCCGACACGGTTGCGCGCCTGAGCGAGCACCCGCGTATCGTCGGAGTCAAGGAAGCGCTAGCTGACCCTGAACGCATGAGCGCGCTGCTGCCGCTGCAAGGCACGCATTTCAAAGTCCTGAGTGGCGACGATCCGACCATGACGCGAGCGCAGCTGGCGGGCGCGGCCGGGGTCATCTCGGTTGCGGCCAACGTGGCGCCGGCTGCGTTGCAGGCGGTGTGCGCGGCGTGCGCGGACGGGCGCCGCAGCGAAGCGCAGGCGCTCGACGCGAGCCTCGGCGCGCTTTATGAATTTCTCGGCGTCGAATCCAACCCGATCCCGGTAAAATGGCTTCTCAGCGAACTCATCGATGAAATCGGGCCGCATCTGAGGCTGCCGTTGACACCGTTGAGTGCCCACCATCACGGCGCAGGTCGTGCACTTGTCGACCGCTTGCGGTCTGCCGCAGCACTGTCCTGACGATTTCCCCTTAGGAGCTCCTTTCCCAATGATCTTTCGTCTTTTTCTTACCCTCTGCCTCGCCGTCATGGTGACGGGATGCAGCATGTTCGGGGCTCGCAGCGAATACCAGCGCGCCCAGCAGGCTCGCCCCCTTGAGGTGCCGCCGGAGCTGCACGCACCCCCCGCCCAGGGCACCATGATTGTCCCCGAGGCAGGCACTGCGCGCCCGACAAGTGTCGGCACCGCCCGACCGGCCATGGCCGGCGACGTGCTGGTCATCGCCGACGAGCCGGCCAATGCCTGGCGCCGCGTATCGCTGGCGCTGGACCGCGCCGGTGAAATCATCGTCGTCGGTTCCGACGAAGCGCAGCGCACCATCGACGTCGAGGTGGTCAGCGTCGTCGAACCGCAGGGCGGCTGGTTCAGTCGCACCTTCCGGCGCAGCCGCGTGGAGCGCGATACCTACACGCTGCAGGTGCTTTCCGATGGCGGTGAGCGCAGTCGCGTGCAGATTGTCGACAGCGCCGGTCGCCCTGCCTCCGGCGAAGCTGCGCGGCGCATCTCCAGCGTGCTGCGCCAACGGCTCGGCTGAGGCCCGCCACCGGTCTCTGAAGGCGGATGCCAAAGCGGCATCCGCCCTCTGGCGGCGGGAATGACGATGTCGCCCCTGGTTGTCCTCAAGTTCGGCGGCACCAGCGTGGCCAGCGCTGCGCGCTGGCGCGGCATTGCCGACATCGTGCACCGCCGCCGCGGCGCTGGCGAGCGGGTGCTGCTGGTGGTGTCGGCCCTGTCTGGCGTCACCAATGCGCTGCAGTCGATCATCGACGGAGCCGATGCACACGCTGTGGTGGCCGCAATCCGGGACAGCCACCTGGCGCTCTGCCGCGAAATCGACATCGAACCTCCCGCCGCGCTTGCCGAGCGACTCGCCGGTCTGGACGCGCTCGCTGCGGCAGAGCGTCGCGACCTTCAATGGCAGGCAAGGCTGCTGGCGCAGGGCGAACTGATGTCGAGCATGCTCGGCGCCGCGTATCTCGATCGCGAGGCAGGCTCATGCGCCTGGCTCGATGCACGCGAGTGGCTGTGTGCGTCGCAACAGCCGCACCAGACCGACTGGTCGCTGCAGCTGTCTGCTGTCTGCGAGATCAGCACCGATTCCGCGGCCAGCGAACGGCTCGCGTTGCTCGGCGATACCGCCATCACCCAGGGTTTCATCGTGCGCCGGAAGGATGGCAGCACCGCCTTGCTCGGTCGCGGCGGCTCGGATACGTCGGCGGCACTGTTCGGCGCACTTCTGGGGGCCGCGCGGGTGGAAATCTGGACCGACGTCGCCGGCATGTTCAGCGCCAATCCGCGCGAAGTCCCCGGGGCGCGCCTGCTGCGCCGGCTCGACTACGAAGAGGCGCAGGAGATCGCCACCACCGGTGCCAAGGTGCTGCATCCGCGCTGCCTGTCGCCGCTGCGCGAGGCCGGCGTGCCGCTGTACGTTTTCGACACCGCCCGCCCGGATCTTTCCGGCACCGAGATCGGCAGCGCAGCGCCGGTCGCCGGCATCAAGGCGGTCAGCGCGCGCCATGGAATCACACTGGTGTCGATGGAAACGGTCGGCATGTGGCAGCAGGTCGGATTCCTGGCTGATGTGTTCGATGCCTTCCGTCGCCATGGCCTGTCGGTTGACCTCATCGGTTCGGCGGAAACCAATGTCACGGTGTCTCTGGACCCCGGCGAGAACCTGCTCGATTCCAACGTCCTGGCCGCCCTTTGCAGCGACCTGGAACAGGTATGTCGGGTGAAGGTGATCGCGCCCTGCACCGCGGTGACCCTGGTCGGGCGCGGCATGCGCTCGTTGATGCACCGGCTGTCGGATCTGCTGAAGACGGTGGGCGAACGTCGTGTCCACCTGATCAGCCAATCCTCCAACGACCTCAACCTGACCTTCGTGGTCGAGCAGGCCGATGCCGGCGCCCTGGTGCCGCGCCTGCACACCCTCCTGGTGCGCGCCGGGATGCTGGAGTCGGACAACGGCGTGTTCGGGCCCACCTGGGAAACGCTGTACGGGCACGCTGACGCGGTGGTCGAGACGGCCCCGTGGTGGCAGTCCAGACGCGAAGCGCTGATCACGTTGGCGCAAGAAGGTACCCCGGTCTACGTCTACGACGCCGCCACCGCGACTGCGCGTGCGCGCGGTCTGCAGTCGATACCTGCGCTGCAGCGCGTCTACTACGCGGTCAAGGCCAATCCGCACGCCGCATTGATCGGCGTGTTTGCCGAGCTCGGCCTGGGCTTTGAATGCGTGTCGCCGGGCGAACTGGCGCGGGTGCGCGATGCGGTGCCCGGAATCGATTCCGGGCGCCTGCTGTTCACGCCCAATTTTGCGCCGCGCGCCGAGTACGAGGCGGCCATCGTCGACGGCGTCGAGGTCACCATCGACAGCCTGTATCCGCTGCAGGCGTGGGCGGATGTGTTCGCTGGCGCGAGCGTCAAGCTGCGCGTCGATCTCGGGCGCGGACTTGGTCATCACGACAAGGTGCGCACCGGAGGCGCGCAGTCCAAATTCGGCATCGGAGCTGGAGATCTCGATGAGGCGCGCCGGCTGTGCGCAGCCCACCGGATCGAAGTCACCGGCCTGCACGCGCATCTGGGCAGCGGCATCTTCGACGCCTCACACTGGCGCGACGTCGCCGCCGAACTGGCCAGTCTGGCGGAGCGTTTTCCTTCGGTACGCACGCTCAATCTGGGCGGCGGCCTTGGAGTGCCGGCGCGCGCCGGCGAGCCGGAGCTGGACATCGACGCGCTCGCCGCGGGTCTGGCCGAGGTGCGCGAGCAGTATCCGCGCTACGACTTCTGGATGGAGCCCGGTCGCTATCTTGCCGCCGAGTGCGGTGTTCTTCTGGCGCGCGTCACCCAGGTCAAGCGCAAGTCGGGCGTGGCGTTCGTCGGCATCGATGCCGGCATGCACACCTTGCTGCGCCCGGCGCTCTATGACGCCTTCCATCCGCTGTGGAACCTGAGCCGGCTGCACGAACCCGCGGTCGAGCGCGTGCAGGTGGTCGGTCCGGTCTGTGAGTCCGGCGACGTGCTGGCGCGCGACCGGCTGCTGCCGGAAAGCCGCGAAGGCGACGTGCTGCTGATCGGTGTGGCCGGCGCCTACGGCGCTGCGATGGCGTCGCAGTACAACCTGCGCGGACGACCGCGCGAGGTCCTGCTGTGAAGGCCGGGACCTTTCGATTCGTCGCGGCCACCTATGCCGATGGCGTGGCCCGCCTGAGCTACGCCTTCGACGATGGGCCGGAGCTGGTCGAGACCCTGCGCTTTCCGCAGGCGCCTGAAGTGCCAGCGGATCGCGAGCTGGCGTTCGCCGCGGCGCTGCGCCTTCTGCACCTGATTGCCGGGATCAGCTACTACAAGGCGGCGGTGCCGCCACGCATCGAGGTCGCAGGCGATCCGCTCGACGCGGCAACCGCGGCGATGCTCGACGAGATCTACACCGAGGGGCTGGGTGAGTTTGCCCTGCAGAACGGACTCGACCTGCGCGAGCGCATCCGCTTCCCTCATGATGGGCCGGACGCCACAGCCGCTGCAGCGATCGCCCTGCCGCGGCGAAGCCTGCTGCCGATCGGCGGCGGCAAGGACTCGCTGGTGTCGCTGGAACTGCTGCGCGCGGCCGGCGAGCCACTGACCGCAGCATGGGTGGGTCGTTCGGCCCTGATCGCCGCGTGCGTGCAGGCCAGTGGCATGCCCGGGCTGAACATCGAGCGCGAGCTGTCGCCGCTGCTGTTCGAAATGAACCGTCAGGGTGCACTCAACGGCCATATTCCGGTCACCGCAATCAATTCGGCCATCCTGGTGGTGGCGGCGCTGCTGTACGGCTTCGACGCCATCGTCTTCTCCAACGAGCGCTCGGCCAGTGCGCCGACGCTCGAGCGCGACGGCCTTCCGGTCAACCATCAGTGGAGCAAGGGCCTGCGTTTCGAGAGCCTGTTTCGCGAACACCTGGCGCGGCGGGTAACGCCGTCGCTGGACTACTTCTCGCTGCTGCGGCCGCTGTCGGAGCTGGCGGTAACTTCGCGATTCGCCCTGCTCGACCGCTATTTCGGCGTGTTCTCCAGCTGCAACCGCAACTTCCGCATCCTCGGCACGCGACCCACGAGCCGCTGGTGCGGACAGTGCCCGAAGTGCCATTTCGTGTTCCTGGCGCTGGCGCCGTTCCTGCCGAAGCCCCGGCTCACCGCGATATTCGGGCGCAATCTGCTTGACGACGAAACCTTGATCCCGGCATTCGAAGCGCTGATGGCTTTCGGGACCGACAAGCCCTTCGAGTGCGTGGGTGAAGCCGAGGAGTCGCGTGCCGCGCTCAACGCGCTGGCATCGCGTGCCGAATGGCGCGAGGACGCCGTCGTCGTGCACTTCCGTCGCCGGGTGCTGCCCAACATCGGCAGCGCAGATCTGGCGCTCGATCGGTTGATGATGGCGCAGGGACCTCACCATCTTCCGGAGCGCCTAGCGGGCCTTTTCGATGCAGCTGGATGAGCTGCGCGGCAAGCGGGTCGCGGTCTGGGGCTTCGGTCGCGAGGGACGCTCGGTGTTGGCGCTGCTGCGTCGTGATCTTCCGGCACTGCCGCTGACGCTGTTCTGCAGTGCGGCCGAGGCGCCAGCCGCGGCGACCTTCGGTGGCGTCGATCTGCGCATCACGCCGCCCGATGGCGATGCCCTGGGCGAGTTCGACGTGGTGGTGAAGTCACCGGGGATCAGTCCGCGGCAGCGGGCGGTCACGGATGCCATCGCACGCGGCGTGCGCTTTACCAGCGGCACCGCGCTGTGGTTCACGGCGCACCCCGAGGCGCGCGTGATCGCGGTCACCGGCAGCAAGGGCAAGAGCACCACCGCGGCCCTCATTGCGCATCTGCTGCGCGCGGCCGGCCGACGCGTGGCGCTGGCCGGCAATATCGGCCTGCCGCTGACCGAGCTGTGGAAGCCGCAGCAGGCGCCGGATCATTGGGTGGTGGAGCTGTCGAGCTATCAGACCGGCGACGCCGGACCGGTCGATCTGGCGGTAGTTACCGCCCTTTTTCCGGAACATATCGACTGGCATGGCGATATCGAGCGGTACTACGGAGACAAGCTGGTGCTGCTCCAGAACGCGCGCGGGCGCGTGCTGAACGCTGAAGATCAGGAGCTTGGCGGGCGCGTCCAGGCGCAAAGCGGCGATATCCGATTCGGCAGCGAAGATGGCTGGCATCCGCACGGTGACGGCGTATGCCGGCGGGCGCAGACGTTCGAGCTCCCACTAGGCTTCGCCCTGGCCGGACGCCACAACCGCATGAATCTGTGCGCCGCGCTTGCAGTGGTGGACGCGCTTGACCTGGATGCCCCGGCACTGCTGCCGTCGCTCGGCTCATTCCACGCGCTGCCGCACCGCCTGCAGCCGCTGGGCGAGCGGCGCGGCCGCTCGTGGATCGACGATTCCATTGCCACCACGCCGCAGGCCACGCGAGCTGCCCTGGAGGCTCTTGGAGATCGCCCCCTGGCGCTCATCGCCGGCGGCTTCGATCGCGGCCTCGACTGGTCCGTGGTGGTCGAGCGGCTGCGCCATGCGCCGCTGCGCGCCGTGGTCTGCCAGGGCGACAGCGGCGCGCGCATCGCGGCTGAGATCAGGCGCGACCTGCCGCAGCAGAATGTTGTCGAGGCCGGCGATTTCGAGCGCGCCGTGATGCTGGCCTGCGAAGCGGCCGGCGAGGGCGCTACCGTGCTGCTCTCACCCGGTGCCCCCAGCTTTCCCGCCTTTCGTGACTTCACCGAGCGCGGCCGTCGATTCGCCGAACTGGCCGGGTTCGATGTCGCGAATAGTGCCGTGATTGGCGGTCTGGGGATTTTGTGAAACCGCACAACCACGCCGTTTCGCAACAATAAGCGTTGACAAGTCGTTAACCTTTGGTTAAACAAGCAGCCTGCCGACGGTAGACGGTATGCGACGGGCGGGGTGGGCCTAGGCGCATCCGGGTTTTCGGTTCACTTCAGGGCGGCGGGGGAGCTCGCACTGAAAATCGATGCCTTCGGGCGGAGAGGACCGGAAACCCCGTCGGCTTTTTTTCTTTAACGGGCCGCAGCTTGAGCACAGTCCGCCGACAGCCGCCCGACACCCTGGTCATCCTGTTCTGGGTGGCGGTCGCCGTCGCCGTTCTCAGCTTCCTCATTCCCGCCGGCCGTTTCGACGTTCAGACGGACGACAGCGGCCGCGCGTCGCAGGTGGCACTGGAAAGCTTCCAACTGGCCGAGAGCGGTGCGCCCGGCCTGCCGCTGTTCAGCGCCGACAAGGAACGACCCGGCTTTCTCAACGCGCCCTTCGAGGGGCTGGTATCGGGCGGGCGCTCAAGCCCGGCGGTCGGCATCATCGCCTTCCTCTTGCTGGTCGGCGGCGCCTTCGGCATCGTCATGCGCTCGGGCTGCGTCGATCGTGGCCTGCGCGCGCTGATCGCCAAGGCCGGTCGCGACCCGATCTTGGTGTTCCCCCTGCTGTTCGTGCTGTTTTCGCTGGGCGGCGCCGTGTTCGGCATGGGCGAGGAGGTGATTCCCTTCGTGATTCTGCTGGCGCCTGTGGTGGTGCGTCTGGGGTATGACTCGCTTACCGCGCTGCTGATGACCTACGTGGCTTCCCAGATCGGCTTTGCAACGAGCTGGATGAACCCCTTCAGCGTGGTCATCGCGCAGGGCATCGCCGGGGTGCCACCGCTTTCAGGCGCCGGCTTCCGCATCGCCATGTGGCTGCTGTTCACCGCGCTCGGCATCGTCTTCATGCTGTGGTGGGCGCGCCGCGTGAAGCGCGATCCGGCGAAGTCTCCGGTGCACGCCAGCGACGCCGGTTTCCGCGCGCAGGCCGATGACGGCAGCGCGGACGACACCTTCACTCTGCGCGACGGCCTGGCGCTGCTGATGATCGCCGTCGGCATGGTCTGGGTTGTGTGGGGCGTGGTGGTCCGCGAGTACTACATCGCCGAGATCGCCGGCCAGTTCTTCGCCATCGGCATGGCCATCGGCCTCATGTACCTGCTGCCGGGACGACACCGCATGAGCGGGAATCAGATGGCGGTGGCCTTTCGCGAGGGCGCCATCGGGCTGGCACCGGTGGTGCTGGTGGTGGGCTTCGCCAAGGGCATCGTCATCATTCTCGGCGGCACCGATCCGGCCGAGCCGGCGGTGATGAACACCATGCTCTATGCCATGGCCTGGACCCTGCAGGGCGTGCCCGAGCTGTTCTCGGCGTGGCTGATGCTGGGCTTTCAGTCGGTTATCAATTTCATCATTCCCTCGGGCTCCGGCCAAGCCGCGCTGACCATGCCGCTGATGGCGCCGCTGGGTGACCTGGTCGGCGTCACGCGCCAGGTCAGCGTGCTCGCCTTCCAACTGGGCGACGGCCTGCTCAACCTGCTGGTGCCGACCTCGGCCAAGCTGATGGGCGTGCTCGGTGCTGCACGCGTCGATTGGGCGGTCTGGGCGCGCTGGCTGATGCTGCCGCTGGGACTGCTGCTGGCCATGGCGATGGCGGCGCTGGCGCTGGCCGTGGCGATCGGCTTTTCCTGAACGCCTGCCCGGGCTTCACAGCAAGGGTACACTGGTGGTCCTCCCAATCGCTGCGGGGAACGCTCGATGAAACCCGGATTCCTGCTTGTTCTCTCCACCCTGATGGCAATCAGCGTCGCCCAGGCCGAAGTGGTCCAGCGCGACGTGGTGTACAGCCATGGCGACACCAGCTTCCGCAGCGTGCTGGTCCACGACGATGCCGCCGACGGTCCGCGGCCCGGCCTGGTGCTGGTCCCGAACTGGATGGGCGTGACCGCCGCCAACGTGGAGAAGGTCAAGGCCATTGCTGCGCGCGGATACGTGGTGCTGGTCGCCGACGTCTATGGCGAAGCGGTGCGACCGGCCAATGCCCAGGAGGCTGGCCAGGCCGCAGGCGCCATGTATGCCGACCGCAGGGCGCTGCGCGAGCGTGCCGGCATGGCGCTGACCGAACTGAAGAATCTTGGCAAGTCCGGCGAAGTGGCGGTGGACCTGGCCCGGCTCGGCGCCATCGGCTTCTGCTTCGGTGGTTCCACGGTCCTGGAGATGGCGCGCGACGGCATGGATCTGGCCGGCGTGGTGTCCTTCCACGGTGGGCTTCCAACCGATATGCCGGCGGACGACGGACTCAAGGCTTCCGTGCTCGTGCTGAACGGTGCCGACGACGCCATGGTGACTGCCGAACACATTGCCGCCTTCGAGTCGGAAATGCGCGAGGCGGGCGCCGATTGGCAGTTCGTCAATTTCGGCGGCGCGGTTCACTGCTTTGCCGAATCCGACGCGAACTCGCCGCCCACCTGCCTGTACCACGAACCCTCGGCGCGGCGCGCCTACGCCCTGATGGACGCTTTTTTCGCCGAGCGGTTCGGCGCTGCCGATCGCCGCGCCATGCCCTGAGGTTCTGAATCACGCGTCGCGACAGACCTGGAGGGCGGGCGCTGCCGGCGCCGTTCCTGTGTTGTGTCCATCGATTTTGTGTCCATCGATCGGATCACGTCGTAACCATTCTTCACAATATGGCGGCCGAACGCACCGAAATCGCCTGTGATTTCAGCGATCATGCACCAGTGCAAACCGACGGCGGCGCTCGGCCCATGCCTTCGGACCCGGCGGGCCGTGGCGAAGGCGCAGAATGACCGATGAATTTCGACCTTCGGGTCGGATCGGATTGGAGAATATGGCCCAGGATCGCAACATCGTACTCGCGGGTACCTCCGAAGAGGAGGAGGCGTTTCTGCGCCTGCTGTTGCGCAAGGCGGCCACGCACCTGAAGGAGCCCTGGGTGCTCGGCAGTGACGAGGAGTCCGCCGATGTGATCATCACCGATCCGTTGACTATCGCCGGCAACGTGGCGATCGGCAACGCCAAGCGTCACGGTGTGCCCTATCTGGTGCTCAGCGATTCCCCGCGAAAGGGAGAAGAGCAGTGGACCCTGCGCCGTCCGCCCACGGTCCTCGATCTCTCGCGGCTGCTCAACGCGCTGGAACTCAAGTCGGTTCCCAATATGTCCGTGCTCAGCAGCCAGGGCGACGATTTCTACAACATCGATCTGGAGTCCGCCGGCGAGGAGCAGGGCAGTTTGGGCGTTGCAGAGACGCGCAATGAGGCGCCGCGGCTGGAAACGAATTCTTCGGAAGATCCCGAGGCGCTGTTCCGTCGCGACCCGCTGGCGCGCGCTGTCGCCGTGCTCAAGACCCACCACCTGACGGCGGATACGGAATTGGAGCGCACAACAGGGACGACCAAGCGCGGCGATCTGCGGGCATTGAGCTACGGCAACCCGTTCACCAAGAATTTCGATCAGGCGCCCAGCGGCATGATCGACGGGGCGCGGCTGCATGCCGACAACGAGTCAGGGTTTTCGCTGCTCATGCTGCTTTCCAAGGTCGTGGTATTCGGCCCCTGCCAGCACCAACTGCCTGGTCTTCCCGCGTTGATCGTCGATCCCAAGCTCGACGTCTTTCACAGCGAGGCGACGCTGGCTGAGCTCAGACCCTATTGTGTACGCAGCTACACGCGTGCCGAGTGGAACCCGGTGACCAACCAGGTACTGAAGTCGCTGCGCGCAGATGTGCCCGCGCGAAGCTGCGCCGATCTGCGCTTCATGTGTGCACTCGATGCCTCCAAGGGACAGCTCGACGGCAAGCTGGATCCCGGCGGGACGTTCTGGCTGCAGGGAGTGCTCAAGCTCGACGCGTCGCTACGGCGGCAGCAGTCGATTCTCCACGCCATGCAGGAGGCGAGTCGACTCAACGACATCGTGACTGCAAGCAGCACGTCGATGGCTGAGGCGATGGACGTGGTCAATGCGCTTTCGGCGATCGGAATGCTCGGCACCCGCCTTCGCGAGCGGCTGCGCTGACGGCTACGCTCCGCTGCATCAGCGCACTTCCAGCGCAGCGGCGTCTGCCGCCCGCGCCGGTGACAGATAGCAGTGGCTGCCGACGCCCACGAATCCGGCTGCGGCCAGCACCTTGCGGTACCAGGCCACCGGCCGTCGATGAAAGCCCTGCATGTCTCCCTCGATGTCATCCTCGCGCGTGTAGGTCTCGATGTACGCCACGCCGCCGCACAGCGACGCCAGGCCCGACAACCCTCGCTTGATGGCGGTCGCCGGCAGATAGTGGAGGACATCGGCGCAGACCAGGAGGTCTGCCGGTGCACATGGGCGCAGGTACTGCAGATCGGCAAAATCGACCAGCGCCAGGTTGCGACGCCGACCCCAGCGCGCCACCGCATATTCGCTTGAATCGAGGCCCAGGTAGTCGATGCCGGGCCTCATCCTCAGCAGCGGTGCCCGCCACGCGCCCTCACCGCAGCCGATGTCGAGGACGCTGGCAATCGGTCGGGCCAGATGAAACTCGGCCACGCTCACCGCCATCGCGACCTTGCGCGCCAGCGCGCTGCGGCGACCCGCACTGTTCGCGCCGCGGTACCAGTGGTCGAAGTAGGTTCTGTCGTAGACCTTGCTCACGGTGCCCCGGAGTCCTGGTCGAGCACGCCGGTGGCAGCGAGCTGACGCAGTCGGAAGACGGTGTCCAGATCGGTTTGGCGGTAGGCTTCGCGCAAGGTATCCGCGGCTTCGCAATCGGCGTGGTGTTCGGCCGACAGCGCCTCGTAGGAAAAGCGCAGGAAGAGTTCGCCCGGTGCCGGCTCCTCGATGCGCATGGTGTGCAGGAAATGACCGTCGCCGAAGCCGTCGACCACTTCCACATGGATCGCCTGCCCTGGTTCGAACAGCACGCGATCGCAGATCCTGCGTTCGCCGAACTGCAGCTCGCGGCGCAGGCTTCCGTCAGGTTGGCGCGTCACCACGCAGCGGTCGATCCAGGTCTGGAAGGTGCGTGGAAACTCGGCGCGCAGCTCCAGCCCGCGCCAAAGCTGGCTGCGGTTGATCGGCGCAATGCGCGGATCGGCTCTGTCGTTGATGCGAACCAGGTGTTCGAGCGTCAGCGGTCGGCGCATGGGCGGCGCGCGCTAATGGGCTGTAACGGACAAAGCGGACGAGGGATCGCGACGGGATGGGCGCGCTGGACGCCGCTCCGGAGCGAGCGAGCTGCTTTCGATTTGTCCGTTACAGTCCACTAATTGGGATCGAAGCGCCGGATGAAGTCTCGCACTTCGGGATAGACGCCCTCGCGCCAGCGGCGGCCGCTGAAGATGCCGTAGTGTCCGGCGCCTTCGACGGTCAGATGGCGGCTGCGCGACTTGGGGATGGCACTGCACAGTGAGTGTGCGGCCTCTGTCTGCCCCAGGCCGGAGATGTCGTCGAGCTGGCCTTCGATGGTGAACAGCGCGGTTTTGCGGATGGCTTCGGGGCGCACCTTCTCGCCGCGCACCTCCCACTTGCCGCGCGGCAGCAGGTGCTCCTTGAACACCACGCGGATGGTGTCCAGATAGTACTCGGCGGGCATGTCGAGCACGGCGTTGTATTCGTCGTAGAAGCGGCGGTGGGACTCGGCGTCTTCGAGGTCGCCGCGGCGCAGGTGCTCGTAGAAGTCCCAGTGCGACATCAGGTGCCGGGCGGGATTCATCGCCATGAATCCGGCGTGCTGCAGAAAGCCCGGATAGACCCGGCGACCGCTGCCCGGATAGTTGCCCGGCACCGGATGGATCACGTTGGTGGCAAACCAGGTCAGCGGCTTGGTGGTGGCGAGGTCGTTGACGCGGGTCGGGCTGCGGCGCGTATCGATGGGCCCGCCCATCATCGTCATGCTGAGCGGCGTCGGCTCGCCGCGCGCCGCCATAAGGCTCACCGCGGCCAGCACCGGCACCGTTGGCTGGCAGACGCTGATCACGTGCAGCTGCTTGGCGCCGATGTGGCGGATGAACTCCTGGATGTAGTCGACATAGTCGTCGAGATGGAACGCGCCGGCGTCGGTGGGCACCATGCGCGCATCGACCCAGTCGGTCAGGTAGACCTTGTGCTCGCCCAGCAGGCTGCGCACGGTGTCACGCAGCAGGGTGGAGTGGTGCCCGGACAGCGGTGCCACCACCAGTACCACCGGATCGTCCTTGAGGTCGTTGACCGTCTGCCGGTCGTCGCTGAAACGCTTGAAGCGCACCAGCCTGCAGAACGGTTTCTCCAGTGCGGTGTACTCGACGATCGGCACCTCATGTCCATGCGCCTGCACCGACCGGATGCCGAACTCCGGCTTCTCGTAGTCCTTGCCGATGCGATGCACCAACTCGTATCCCGCCGCAGCGCGCTGTGCACCCGGCAGATGCGAAAACAGACTGCCCGGCGCGGAGAAGACCTTGGCGCTGGCCTCGGACCAGTACACCAGTGGGCTCATCATTGAGCGGGCGAATTCGTGGGCGTGGTAAAGCATCGGCAGGCCATTGTTTTGCAGCAGTGAAGCCCAGAGGATACGCTCTTTGACGCAGTGCAACAGTGAACCTTGGTCATAGGGCACCCCGCGATGAAATCGATCGCCCAGGGGACTGGCCGCGTGCGGGGCTCTCGCGCTAGGCTCGCCGAAGGGGGTCCGGCGGTCGACCGGACTGGCTGCCACCACTACTCCGCCGCGGGCTCCATGTCGCCACTGACTACAACACCGCTGACGGAGTTGCTGGACGCCTGGCGCCAAGGGGATGGAAGCGCGCTCGACGCGGTCCTTCGCGAGAGTTGGATCCATCTGCAACGCATGGCCGCCGAGCGCTTGCGCGTCAGCGGCCCGCTGACATTGACGGTGCGCGACGTGATGCAGGAGGCGCTGCTGGCCCTGATCGAGCGGCCGATAGCGCTGAAGGACCGTGCGCATTTCTTCGCAATGCTCTCGCTCAAGATGCGCGCGGTGGTTGTCGATCACGTGCGCGCGCGCAGCGCCGAGAAGCGCGGCGGCGGCGCCTTGCAGGTGACCCTGACCGACGGCGCGGCGGGCGTCGGGCAGGATGCCTTCAATCTGCTGGCGCTGGATGAAGCGCTGCGACGATTGGCGGCAGACGACCCTCGCGGCAGCGAACTGCTGCACCTGACCTACTTCGCCGGCCTGACCCAGGCCGAGATCGCCGAGTTGATGGGGCTGTCGCTGCGCACGGTGGAGCGCGAAATGCGCTTCCTGCGTGCCTGGCTGCAGGACGTGACTCGCCATGGCTGAACCCTCGCTGGCACGACTGCGCGCGTTGTTCGAAGCGGTCGCCGAACTGCCCGAGGCGCAGCGCGCGGAGCGGCTTGCGGCACTGGATGCCGAGCCGGCCCTGGCCGAACGCGTGCTGCGCATGGCACGCGACTGCGATGCCGAGGCGACCTCCGAGGCGACGCGCATCAAACGTCGCCTGGTCGGTTTCGATCCGGCGGCGCCGGGTCCCGAACTGGGCGTCGGCGACACCCTCGGCGCGTGGAAGCTGGTGGCTGTATTGGGCGAGGGCGGCATGGGCGCGGTCTTCCTTGCCGAACGTGCCGACGGACACTTCGCGCAGCGCGCAGCGATCAAGCTGCTGCGCGGACAGGCCAGCGAAAGTGCGCTGCGCCTGCTCGCCGCGGAACGGCAGATCCTGGCTCAGCTCAGCCACCCGAACATTGCCCGGCTGCTGGACGGTGGCGCCACGCCGCTGGGTCGTCCCTACCTGGTGATGGAGCATGTGCAGGGCGAGCGGCTGGATCGCCATCTCGAACGCGTCGCGCCCTCGCTGGATCAGCGTCTGCTGCTGTTCCGGCAGATCTGCGACGCGGTCGCCTTCGCCCATGCGCAACTGATCGTGCACTGCGATCTCAAGCCCTCCAACGTGCTGATCGACGGCGCCGGTCGGCCGCTGCTGCTGGACTTCGGCATCGCCCGGCTGCTGGATGCCGACGCCAGCAGTGGCGGCATGGTCAAGGCCTATACGCCCGGTTACGCCAGCCCGGAGCTGCAGTCCGGACTGCCGGTCGGCACGGCCAGCGATGTCTACAGCCTCGGCGTGCTGCTGAAGGGTATGGTCGGCGAGGCCGAGTCGGCGCGCGGCGATCTGGCCGCGATCATCCGGCGCGCCACGCAGCCGGAGCCGCAGGCGCGCTACGCCTCGGTGCAGGCGCTCGGCGAGGACATTGAACGCCTGCGCCAGCGCTACCCGGTCCAGGCGCGCGCGCCGACTCTGCGCTACCGCGCGCTGCGCCTGCTGCAGCGGCGCTGGCCTGGCTTTACCGTCGCCGGCGGCGTGCTGCTGCTGCTGCTGGGCGCCGGCTGGCAGCTCAAGATCGAGCGTGACCGCGCTTTGGCCGAGGCGACCCGCGCCGATCGCGAAGCGTCCACGGCGCGCGCGATCAATGCCTTCCTCGAATCCATCATCGCCGGCGCCGACGTGCAGAAGACCGGCAGCCGCGAAATGACCGTGGTGGAGATGATCGATCGCGGCTTCGCGCGCATCGCCACCGAGCTGGCCGACCAGCCCGCCACACAAGCCACGCTGTACGAGAGTTTCGCGCGGGTCTACGACCACCTCGGCCGCACCGCGCAGGGGCGCGAGGCCTACCGCCTGGCGATCGAGATCGAACGCATGGTGCAGCCACCGCGGCCGCTGGTGCTGTCCAGCCTGCTGCGCAATCGCGCCGTCGCGCTGGCGAACGAGCAGCGCTATGCCGATGCCGAAGCGCTCGCCCGCGAAGCCCTGGCCCTGGCCGAGGCCCACGCCGATCCGGTATCCCGCGACGTCGGGCAGTCCGCCACGGCCGTGGCACTGAGCCTGGGCAACAGCCAGCACGAGGAAGCGAAAGCCCTTCTACTCCGCCACCTGCAGATCCGCCAGGCGCTGGGCGAACCGGAAATCGATTTGGCCTCGACCTGGCACAACCTGGGCCTGAACGCCCTGCGTGCCGGCTGGCTGGAGGAGGCCGACGCGCACCTCCAGCGCTCGTTCGAGGTGCGTCGTGCGGTGCTGGGCGCGGGCCATGCGCGCACCCAGACCGGTGCCTCGGTGCTGGCCACAGTCAAGACCCAGCTGCGCCGGTTCGACGAGGCCATGACCCTGCGCGAGGAAATCGTTGAACATCAACGCACCCTGCAGGGCGAGCACGGTCGCTTGACCCTGCACGCCGAGTCCGAGCTGGCCAGCTCGTTCA
>CAZGKE010000010.1:0-42739 GCA_964526035.1 uncultured Gammaproteobacteria bacterium
CGGCGGCATCGAGGCCGAGGCCGCCATGCTCGGGCAGCCGTCGTCGATGCTGATCCCGCAGGTGGTCGGCTTCAAGCTCACCGGCAAGCTGCCGGAAGGCGCCACCGCCACCGACCTGGTGCTGACCGTCACCGAGATGCTGCGCAACCACGGCGTGGTGGGCAAGTTCGTCGAGTTCTTCGGCGATGGCCTGGATCACCTGCCGCTGGCCGATCGCGCCACCATCGCCAACATGGCGCCCGAATATGGCGCCACCTGCGGCATTTTCCCGATCGACAGCGAGGCGCTGACCTACCTGCGACTGTCCGGTCGCGAGGAGGCGCTGATCGAACTGGTCGAGGCCTACGCACGCGCGCAGGGCATCTGGCGCGAGCCCGGTCAGGCGCAGGCCGACTACAGCAGCGAACTGCACCTCGACATGGCCGACGTGAGGCCCTCGCTGGCCGGACCCAAGCGCCCGCAGGATCGCGTCCTGCTGACCGACGTCAAGGCCAACTACAACAACGCGCTGAAGGGGCTCACCGCCCACCGCAACAACAAGACCCAGGACGAGGCGCAGTTCCTCAACGAAGGCGGCGGCACCGCGGTCGGCAATCTCGACGGCGATGCCAAGGGCGTCGCCCGGGTGAGCATGAACGGCGAGACCTTCACGCTGAAGGACGGCGCCGTGGTCATCGCCGCGATCACCTCCTGCACCAACACCTCCAATCCGGCGGTGATGCTCGGTGCCGGTCTGCTGGCGCGCAATGCGGTGGCGAAGGGCCTCAAGGTCAAGCCGTGGGTCAAGACCTCACTGGCCCCGGGATCGCTGGTGGTCACCGATTACCTGAAGAAGGCCGAACTGCTGGATGATCTGGAGGCGCTGGGCTTCAACGTGGTCGGCTACGGCTGCACCACCTGCATCGGCAACTCCGGACCGCTGCCGACCGAGGTTTCCGCGGGCGTGGCGCAGGGCGACCTGGTGGTGGCCTCGGTGCTGTCGGGCAACCGCAACTTCGAGGGCCGCGTGCATGCCGAGGTGAAGATGAACTACCTTGCCTCGCCGCCCCTGGTGGTGGCCTATGCGCTGGCCGGCAGCGTTGACGTCGACCTGACCACCGAGCCACTCGGCGCCGACCGGGACGGCACCCCGGTGTTTCTCAGGGACATCTGGCCGACCAACAAGGAAATCGGCGACTTCATTGCCCGCACCGTCGGCCCGGAACTGTTCCGACAGAACTACGCCAACGTGTTCGAGGGCGATGCGCGCTGGAAAGCGGTCGACACGCCCGAGGGCGAGATCTACACCTGGCGTGACGACTCCACCTACATCGCCAATCCGCCGTATTTCGAAGGCATGACCATGAATGTCGGCACCATCGACGACGTGGTCGGCGCGCGCTGTCTGGCCCTGCTCGGCGATTCCATCACCACCGACCACATTTCGCCGGCGGGCGCGATCAAGAAGAACTCCCCTGCCGGAAAATACCTGATGGAGCACGGCGTGCAGCCGGCCGACTTCAACTCCTATGGCAGCCGTCGCGGCAACCACGAGGTGATGATGCGCGGCACCTTCGCCAACATCCGTCTGCGCAACCTGATGGCGCCCGGCACCGAGGGCGGCGTCACCGTGCACCTGCCCGATGGCGAGGCGATGTCGATTTACGATGCAGCGATGAGGTACCAGAAGGAAGGCCAGCCGCTGGTGGTGCTGGCCGGTAAGGAGTACGGCACCGGCTCCTCGCGCGACTGGGCCGCCAAGGGCACCATGCTGCTCGGAGTGAAGGCGGTGATCGCCGAGAGCTTCGAGCGCATCCACCGCTCCAACCTGGTCGGCATGGGCGTCCTGCCGCTGCAGTTCCTGGATGGGGAAAGCGCAAAGTCGCTCGGCCTGACCGGCCACGAGACCTTCGACATCAGCGGCATCGAGGACGGCAAGGCAAGAGAGGCTACGGTCAAGGCCACGGCAAAGGACGGCAAGGTCACCGAGTTCACGGCGAGGATCCTGGTGCTGACGCCGAAGGAAGCCGAGTACATGCGCCATGGTGGTTTGCTGCAGTACGTGCTGCGCCAGCTTGCGAACCAGCCGCGACCCGCCAAGGCGGCGTAGGCAACACGCCAGAAGGCGGCCTCCGGGCCGCCTTTTGCGTTTGGACCGCCGCACAGGGCGCGGCTCTTGCAGATCCCGGGGAAGCCCGGCGCAGACGCGAAGCGGCCGAACCCACCCGTGGGCGACCCAAGGCGTGACATCGGTGCGAGGGGACGGTCGCGGCTGGGGCCGTTCAGCTGCTGCGTAGCTACGTCGGGCTGCGCCCGAACCCAAAGGGCATCTTTTGTGGGAGGGGCCTCAGCCCCGACATGCAGCGGGACCGGAGCACAGCGACGGTCGCGCACGGGTGCGTTCCTGCAGAAGGAGATCGGCACCCGGTCGCCGAAGCGCGTGCCCGGGTACATCGGGCACTTTGCTCGTTCGCCGGGGTTATCATGCGCGGAGCTTTCCTTCGCACGTGCACCATGTCATCCAAGGGCAAGGCCACTTCCCTCGACATCGCCCATCTCGCCGGGGTTTCCCAACCGACCGTGTCGCGTGCGCTGCGCAACAGCCCGCTGGTCAGCGACGAGACGCGCGAACGGGTGCAGCGCATTGCACGTGAACTCAACTACAAGGTCGACAAGAACGCCTCGAACCTGCGCTGCCAGACTTCGGGCACGCTGGCGCTGCTGCTGTTCGAGGACCCCAGCGTCGACGACTCGCTGATCAATCCGTTCTTCGTTTCCATGCTCAGTTCGATCACCCGCGCCTGCGGCCTGCGCGGCTACGACCTGCTGATCTCGTTCCAGCAGCTGTCCGAGGATTGGCATGCCGACTACGAGGACAGCAAGAAGGCCGACGGACTGATCCTGCTCGGCTACGGCGACTATCTCGAATACCAGTCTCGACTGGAACAGCTGGTTGCGCAGAACACCCACTTCGTGCGCTGGGGCGCGGTGCTACCGGGACAGCCGGGGTTTTCGATCGGCTCGGACAACCGCCAGGGAGGACGCGACATCACCGCCCATCTGATTGCCCAGGGCCGTCGCCGCATCGCCTTCATCGGCAACGCAACCGACCACTACCCGGAATTCTTCGGACGCTACCGCGGCTACCTCGATGCGCTGGAAGCGGCAGGCATCAAACCCGAACCGCTGCTGCAGGTGGACGCGCAGCGCTCGGAGGAGGAGGCCGGCCAGGAGGCGGTGGCCAGGCTGCTCAGGCGCGGCGAGAAATTCGACGCCATCTTCGCAGCCAGCGACCTCATCGCCATCGGCGCCATGCGTGCCCTGCGCGAGGCCGGAAAGGACATTCCCGGCGATGTCGCGGTCGCTGGCTTCGACGACATCCCGCTGGCCGCATTGGCCAATCCTGCGCTGACTACGGTTCAGCAGGACACCCGGCTCGCCGGCCAGGTGCTGGTCGACACGCTGATCGCCTCCATCCGCGGCGAAGTGGTGCCGGCGCGCACCATCCCCACGCAGCTCGCGATCCGCGCTTCCAGCGGCCCCGCATAGCAGTCGGTGTGACGGCAACCGATGCCGCTTCCGTCGCAGGTTGGGGCAAGCGCAGCGCACCCCAACCTACGGGTTGCCGTTTCCGGCGACCGGACTCGCACCGCGTAGGTCGGCACCCCGTGCCGACATCGATTCACCCTCAGGCCGCGCAAGCACCGGCATGGGATGCGGCCCTGCAGGTTACTGCGCGCGGCGCTTGCGCGTCATCAACTGGTCCAGGCGTGCCAGGGTGTCAGCGCGTGTGAGCGAGGAGTCCAGGAAAAACACGCGTACGCCGTGGGCCAGCACGTCGGCTTCGAGGCGCGTGCCGACCTCGATCGTCTCGTCACTGAAGCCGTCGCGCCAGGTACCGGACTCCAGGTATTCGGTCACCGCGTACGTGGCAGGCTCGACGCCCTTGTTCAGCATCACCAGCGCGGTCTGTGCCTCGCCAGCGTGCTGGTAGACACGGTAGAACACCGCCTCGTCGCGTTCGAGGCGAACGTTGAGCTGCAGCCCGCGCTGCAGCGCGACCGACTCGCGGCGCAGCCGGGCAATGCGGGTCAGCGCCTGATGGATGGCATGGGCCGGCGCCGCATCAATACGCGCCTGACCGAAGTAGTTGCGGTTACCGGCATGTTCGGCGCGCCCCCGCATGAAGCCGGTTTCCGAACCGTAATAGACCACCGGGATGCCGCGCGCGGTGAACAGCCAGTGATGGGCGTTGATGAAGCCCGCATCGCTGGCGTTCATGCGTGCCATGTCGTGGTTGTCGTAAAAGCTGCCGAGCACGTACGGGTCGTGGTATGGACCATTCTCCAGACGCAGCGTCTCGGCCAGACGCGCGAAGTCGCTGCCCTCGTTCTCGAACACCTCGGTGAGCGCCGCCTTCATGGCAAAGTCGAGCACGCTGATGCCGCCGTTTTCCGGCCAGGTGAACGGCCCCAGGTTGGCGGCTTCGTAGTCGAAGGCCTCGCCAAGGAAGAACATGTCGGGATGCTCGGCGCGGATGCGCGCGGTGAATTCGCGCCAGAACTCCAATGGCTGATGGCGCAGCGTGTCGACCCGCAGGGCGTCTGCGCCCTGCCCGATCCATTGCAGGTAGGCGCCCACCAGATAGTCCATCACATCGGTGTTGGCCGGATCGAAGTCGCCGAGCTGGGCGAGATCGGGCGCGGTGTTGTAGAAGCGATGCAGCGGATTTCCTTCGGGGTCGAGCTCGCTCGGAGGCAGGTTGCCGTGATCGGCGATCAACTGTCCGTCTGCGTCAAACACCTGACCGAAGCCCGGCTGGCGCACCGGCATGCTCCATGACGGCGAGCTGTGGTTGGCCACCAGGTCGAGCATGGTCTTGAGGCCCGCGTCGCGCAGTCCGCGGGTGAGATCGGCGAACGCCAGTCCGGGGCTCTCCAGGTGCTCGTCCACCCGGTAGAAGTTCATGCCCCAGTAGCCGTGGTAGCCGGTCTTGCCGCGATCGGTCAGCGAGCTGCCGCAGCTGATCTCGTCGCCGCCGCTGAAGGCCTGATCGGGGTTGTCGACGATCGGCGTGATCCACACTGTGCTGAAGCCCATGTCGCGGATGTAGCTGGCGTTGTCGACCAGGCCGCGGAAGTCACCGCCCAGATAGCCGATGTTGGCAATCATCCCGTCCGGACACTCGATGGGAATGTCGAAGGTCGGGTGCTCGCCGCCCTGGTCGCGATGGTCATTGTCGGTGTCGCCGTTGACGAAGCGATCGGTGATGACGAAGTACACGGCCTCTGAGGCGAACGGCTCCAGCGTTCCGTAGTAGCTTGGCGCCACCTCCGGCGCCGCCGGGGCCTGTCCGCACGCGACCAGCAGAAGCGCAGCAAGACTGCTTCCGGATTGAAATCCACGCATCACGACACTCTCTCCGATGGGGCGCATATCAGGCTTCATGCACAGGTTGGGGCACCGCCCGCAGCTGAGGTTCGGCGACTCTCAGCACGCACAGGCCCGCCACCACGAAACACACTCCGCCCACCATCAGCGCGTAGATCGGCTGGTTGCCGAAGAAAGTCTTCAGCAGCACACCCAGCACGCTGGCTGCCATCAGCTGCGGGATCACGATGAAGAAATTGAAGATTCCCATGTACACGCCCATCTTCCTGGCCGGCAGCGCATCGCACAGCAAGGCATACGGCACCGACAGGATCGACGCCCAGGCAAAACCGATGCCCACCATCGACAGCAGCAGCCAGTCCGGATCGCGGATGAGCAGGAACGATGCCAGCGCCGCGGCGCCGATCCACAGGTTGACCAGATGCGTCATGCGCAGGCCCAGCCGGGCGGCCATGCGCGGGATGAAGATGGCGGCCAGCGCGGCGAAACCGTTGTACGCGGCGAACAGTACGCCCACCCAGTTGGCGCCTTCATTGTAGGCGGCCGACGTGGTGTCGCTGGTGCCGAAATGCACCTGCGTCACCGCCGCCGTGGTGTAGATCCACATCGCGAACAGGGCAAACCAGGAGAAGAATTGCACCACCGCCAGGCGGCGCATGGCGTCGGGCATGGAGTGCAGGTCGGACATGATGGTGACGAAGGCGTTTTCCGCCCTGGTATGAGCGATGACCAGCAGCGCCAGTCCATAAGTGGCCAGCATGCCGGCCAGCAGGAACAGTTCCTGGGCGAGATCGAAAAGCAGGATCGCCGCGGCCAGTCCGACACCGCCGGTCAGCCACAGCGATGCATCCGCTGCCTGTGGCCTGCGCACCGGTCGCGACGGCTGTGCCGGCTCGGCGTCGCTGAAGGCGTTCAGCACTTCGGGCGGATACTCGCGGCTGCGGATCACGGTCCAGCCGACCGCGCCGAGCAGCACCACCGCGCCGGCATAGAAGGCGTAGCGCACGGTGTCGGGAATCTGCCCGGACTCGGCCGTATTGGATACCCCGGCATGCGCCAGCAGCCACGGCAGCATGCTCGCCACCACCGCGCCGATGCCGATGAAGAAGCTCTGCATGGCGTAGCCGGTGGCGCGCTGCTTCTGCGGCAGCTGGTCGGCGACAAAAGCGCGGAACGGCTCCATCGACACGTTGATGGAGGCATCGAGAATCCACAGCATGCCGGCCGCGATCCACAGCGACGGCGAGTTGGGCATGAAGATCAGCGCCGCGCTGGTCGCCAGCGCTCCGTACAGAAAATACGGACGCCGTCGGCCCAGCCGGGTCCAGGTGCGGTCGGAGTAGTAGCCGACGATGGGCTGCACGATCAACCCGGTCAGCGGCGCGGCGATCCAAAGCAGCGGAATCTGGTCCATCTCCGCGCCCAGCGTCTGGAATATGCGACTGACGTTGGCGTTCTGCAGGGCGAACCCGAACTGGATGCCGAGGAAGCCGAAGCACATGTTCCATATCTGCCAGAACGACAATGCGGGTTTGCTGTTCATCGGTCGATGGACCCCTCCCAGAGCAGAAGTACGCCGCGCCGTCGAGGCCGAGCAACGGCTGTGGCCGATGGTAGGCCGGCATCGATGCGCTCGGCAGCCCCTGCATACGTATTCACTTTACCCGTGCTGGGCAGCGGGCTCTTTGCAGCAAGCCCCGCAGCACGCATCATGCGCGCTCCCGCGGGTACGGATCCCGGAGCATGCAGGTCACCAGCACCGAACTATTCCTGATCGCCATGGCGATCATCTACAGCGTGCCGTGGCTGGTCTGGCGCCTCGGCCGCACCGAGTATTTCGCACCGCTGGTGGTGGTGCAGATCATCATGGGCATCCTGCTCGGCCCGGGCGTTCTCGGCGCCGCGTTCCCCGACCAGTTCCGCTTCGTGTTCACCACCGAGGTGGTGCAGGCGCTCAACGGCGTGGCGACCTGGGCGGTGATGCTGTTCGTCTGGATCGCCGGCATCGAACTCAATCTCGGCCTGGCCTGGAAGAACCGCGTCGAGACCGCAACCACGGCCGGACTCGCGCTTCTGTGTCCCCTTCTGCTCGGGAGTCTGGTTGCCATCGCCATGCTGGCCCACGGGCCGGGCTGGATCGGTTCGGCGGCCGCACCTTGGCAGTTCGTCATCGGTATCGGCATGGCCTGCACGGTCACCGCGCTGCCGATCCTGATCCTGTTCATGGAAAAGCTCGCCATCCTGCGCCGCCCGCTGGGACAGCGCGTATTGCGCTATGCGAGTCTCGATGACATCGCAGTCTGGGGCGTACTGGCGATGGTCCTGGTCGACCTCGAACGCCTCGGGCGTCAGGCCTCGTTTCTGGCTGCGTTTGCGCTCGGCGCGCTAGCCGTGCGCGCGCTGATGCGTCGGCTGGCCGAGCGCGATCGCTGGTTTGTCGGTCCGATCTGGCTGATCTTCTGCGCGCTCGCGGCGGACTGGTCCGGTCTGCACTTCATGGTGGGTGCATTCCTCGCCGGTGTGGTGCTGGACAGCGACTGGTACGACCAGGCGCACATGGACCTGCTGCGCCAGCATGTGCTGCTGGTGCTGATGCCGGTGTTCTTCCTGAGCACCGGACTACGCACCGAATGGAGCGTAGGCGGAACGGCCGTCTTCATGGCCGCAGCGCTGCTGCTGGTTGCGGCCGTCGGCGGCAAGCTGGCCGGAACCCTCGCCGCAGGTCGGCTGCTCGGCTGGCGACCCGGCGAGGCTTCGCTGATCGGCTGGCTGCTGCAGACCAAGGCCCTGATCATGATCATCTTCGCCAACATCCTGCTGGACAAGGCGATCATCACCGCCGAGACCTTCACGGCGCTGCTGCTGATGGCGGTGGCGAGCACCATGCTGACCATTCCCATGGCGACACCACGCCTGCAGGCGATGGATTCGGAGCCGGAATCGGGGGCGCGCGAGCCGGGGAGGCCTGGCTAGGCACAATCGTGAGAGCCGTCGGGGCTTTCCGCTTTCCGCCAGGTTCGCGCGCAGCACATGGACGAAAAAAAGCCCCCTGACGGCGATCTGCCGACAGGGGGCGTGGGGAGACAGCGAGTCTCGAATCAGAACTTGTAGGTGGCGCCGAACAGGATGGTGCGGCCGTACTCGTTGTATGAGCGCGGACGGTCCGGCGTGCCCGGGTCGCGGAAGAACTCCCGGTACGACTCGTTGGTGAGGTTGTTGACCTGCAGCAACAGGGTGAGTCCGTCGAGTCGGCCCGGGCCGAACTCGTAGCTGGTCTGGAAGTCGATCAGCTCCTCGCCCTCGATGTAGCGGGTCTCGCGATCGGCGCCGAAGCCCTGCACCTCGCCAATGAACGCCGAGCGGCTGCGGCGACTGACGCGGGTCGAGAAACCGTGATTTTCGTAATACAGCGTCACGTTCGACACGTATCGCGAGAGGCCGGGCAGCGGTTGATCGGTGCCCGGTCCCAGCGGCTGGATGGAACTGCGCGTATCGGCATAGCTGGCCAGCACACCGAAGCCGTAGAGGCGCTCGGCCAGCAGGTCCAGCGGAATCGACAGGGAGTACTCGAGACCATTGATGGTGCCACCGTCGCCGTTGGTGGGACGACCGAAGCGGCCGATGGTGCTTGGCGGCAACGGACCCTCGAAACCGCTGAGGTCGAACACGCTGAAATCGAAATCGATGGTCTGATTGAAGATGTAGGAGCTCAGGTCCTTGTGGAATGCCGCGACGCTGACGTAACCGCGCACGCCGAAGTACTTCTCGTAGCTGAGGTCGTATCCGGTGGCCCGCCATGGCTTCAGTTCCGGGTTGCCGCCACCGCCTTCCCAGATGTTCTGTCCCTGATTGATGCCGAAGCCGTTGTTGGCGCGCATCTCGTCCATGCGCGGTCGGGCAATGGAGCGCGCCGCGCCGAAGCGCAGGTACTGCTCGCTCGGAAACTCGAAGATCAGATTGAGGCTTGGCAGCCAGTCGCCGTAGCTGATGCCCCCGTCAAACGGTTCGGCGCCGGCCGCATTGCCGCCGGGCACCGCGAAGCCGCGGGATTCCTGGTCGGCATCCACGTACTGGATACCGATGTTGCCGCGCATCGGAACGGCGCCGAGATCGGCGTCGAAGTTGAGCTTGAAGAATGCGTTCCAGACCGTCTCTTCCACTTCCCAGTCCTTGTTCAGGATGTCGGGATGGAGGTGGGTCCGCGTCGAATACAGGGTCTGGAAAGCGCGCGTGACGTCATAGGCGATCATGCGCGGAATCCCGGTGAAGCTCAGGTCCGCCGGACGCTGCAGGAGGTCGCCGGGGATGCTGGTGGGCCGCACGTTCAGGTCGAGGAAAGCCTCCGCCACCGAGCGGCTCTTCTCGCGGTTCGAATAGTTGGCGCCGAACTCCATGCTGCGGGCGAAGCCGGAATCGAAGGTTCGCTCCAGCGCGAAGCGCGCCGAGCGCAGCTCGTCCTTGAACTCCGGGAACTTGATGTAGCCGTCCTGCCCCCAGCCACCGGGATCGGTCAGCACGATGCGCGACGGGTCGCCGTAGTCGAATCCGAAGGTGAGCGTGGGCAGTCCGGTTCGGCGGTCGATGGTCACGCCGACGTCGTCAAGGTCGGACTCGGTGCCGGCGTAGGTTTCCAGAATCGATTCGCTGCGGGTAGCCTTCGACAGGCTGAAATCGGCCACGCCCTTCCAGTGATCGTTGAATTGGAACTGGTTGTTGAAGCCGAGCGCAAAGATGTCGTCATCGCGAGTGTTGACGTCGTTGCGCAGCACCGGTCGTACGCCCTGGAAAGTGCCCTGCAGCATCAGGCCATCTTCGACCACGGGATTGACCAGCGACGCACCCGACCAGCCCAGGCCGACCTGCAGGCCGCGCGTGGTTTCCACGCGCTCGTAGGTCGAGTAGTAGACGTCGATGGCGCCGGAATAGAAGTCGTTGGGCTCGAACTCGAGCACGCCCATGAAGCCATTGCGCACGTTGTCGTTCGAAGTCGAGAACGACTCCGAACCACCCAGTACCAGGGCGCCAGGCGCCGCGGGATTGTCGTTGGGGTAGCCCCAGGCGTTCCAGCGGTTGGCCTGCCCCGGCGAGTCGAGACGCGCGAAGCCCAGCGCCAGGCCCACCGTACCGTCTGCGAACTGGTCGATATAGGAGGCGCTGAACCGGTAGCCGTCGTCCGAGTAGCCCGGGTTCAGCTCGCCCAGCGAGTTGTTCTCGTAGCGTGCGTTCAAGGCTACCGCGCGTTCGCCGTAAGCCAGGGGGCGCACGGTGCGCAGGTCGACGGTGCCGGAAATGCCGGTGGCGACCAGGTTGGCGTCCGGCGTCTTGTAGACGATCACCGAGCTGATCAGTTCCGAGGGGTACTGGTCGAACTCCACGCCACGGTTGTCGCCGCTGCTGACCTGCTCGCGGCCATTGAGCAGCGTGGTGGAGAAATCCCCTGCCAGGCCGCGGATGCTGATGGTGGAGGAGCGACCCGCGACGCGCTGCGCCGCCAGACCGGGCAGGCGTGCGATCGATTCGGCAATGCTGGAGTCCGGCAGCTTGCCGATGTCTTCGGCCGAGATGGCCTCGACGATGGAGGTCGAATCCTGCTTGATGCTGATGGCATCCTCGATGCCGCGGCGGATACCTGTGACCGTGACCGCATCGAGTTCGGCGGGGGAATCCTCATCTTCACCCTGGCGCCGCGCCGCAGCGTCCTGGCGCTCGGCCTCGTCGCTGCCGACCGCGGGGTCGGGCGTCTGGGTGGATTGCGCCTGGACACCGCCGGCCAGAGCGAGGAGCGCCGATGCCAGGGCTACGCTCAGCGTGTTGCGCTTGAACTTCCGCATGATGTTTGCCTTCCCCTCGAAAACTCGCAAGTGGTCACGATTGCGCCCCCCTCGATGGCCTTGGTGCGCCGGCCAGGGCGATGTCGCCACGGTCGCTCGATGACGGCTCCATGACGCTTCGGCGATGTTAGCCGCGGCACCTGCGCCATGGGTTGCGCTGCATACGTATTCATGGTCATGCACACGTATGCATGACGGTGGGAAGGCGCGCCGGGGTGGGATAGTTGAACGCGGCTGACACGCGTCCTGGTGGACATGAAAACTTCGCGCCTTCTGCTTGCCGCTCTCCTGTCCGCGTGCAGCCAAGCCGCCCCGGGTGAGACGCTTGACCTTCACGTGCCTTCACCGGACTGGCGCGACCAGATCATCTACTTCGTGATGATCGACCGATTCGATGACGCTGATCCCGCCAACAACGACCAGGGTGCCGGCGAGTACGATCCCACCGATCACCGCAAGTACAGCGGCGGTGACCTGGCCGGCATCGCGCGTCGCGTCGACTACATCCGCGGACTCGGCGCGACCGCCTTGTGGATCACGCCACCGGTCGCCAACCAGTGGTGGGACGGCCAGCTCGGCTATGGCGGCTACCATGGCTACTGGGCCGAGCATTTCATGAAGGTCGATGCTCACTACGGCACGCTCGACGACTACCGCGCCCTCTCGCACGCCCTGCATTCCGCGGGCATGTATCTGATCCAGGACGTGGTGGTGAACCACACCGGCAACTTCTTCGGCTACCGCGGCGGCTGGGAGCGCGCCGAGCGCAGCCGCCACTTCCAGCCGAACCCCGATTCGAGGCCGGTCAGCGCGCCACGCCAGTGGCCGTTCAGCCAGAACGACGTGCGCAACTCCGAGCACAGGCAAGCCGACATCTACCACTGGACCCCGACCATCACCGACTTCCGGGACCGTGAGCAGGAACTCGACTTCCAGCTCGCCGATCTGGACGATCTCAACACCGAGAACCCGATCGTGCGTACGGCGCTGCGCCAGAGCTACGCCCACTGGATCCGCGAGGTCGGCGTCGACGCCTTCCGCATCGACACCGCCTACCACGTTCCACCCGACTACTTTCGCGATTTCCTCTACGGGGAGGATCCCGAGCATCCCGGCATGCTGGCGGCGGCGCGCGCCACCGGCCGTGATGGCTTCCTTGCCTTCGGTGAAGGCTTTGGTGTCGACCGCGCACATGACGACCACCACGCGCGCAAGCTGGAAACCTACGTGCGTGACGAATCGGGGCAGCCGCTGCTGTCGTCGATGATCAACTTCCCCCTGTATGGAAGCGCGCTCGACGTGTTCGCGCGCGGTCGCCCGACCGCGGAGCTGGGGCACCGCATCGGCAGCATGATGACGGTGCACGCCAATCCGCAGCTGATGCCGACCTTCATCGACAACCACGACGTCGACCGCTTTCTCTCCGGAGCGAGCGAGGCGGCGCTGAAGCAGGGACTGCTGATGCTGATGACCCTGCCGGGCATCCCGACCCTCTACTACGGCACCGAACAGGGCTTCCGCGAGCGCCGCCGTGCCATGTTCGCCGGGGGTTTTGCATCTGGCGGGCGCGACCATTTCGATCGCGAAGCACCGCTGTACCGCTACATCGCGGAAATCGCCGCGCTGCGGCGGGAGCATCGCCTGTTCTCACGCGGCACGCCGACCGTACTGGCCGCGAACCCCGCCGCCGCCGGTGCACTGGCCTGGCGCATGGACTACGGCGAGACCGCCGCGCTGGTGGTCTTCAACACGGCCGGGCGCGATGCCTTGCTCGACATTGCCGACAGTGGCTGGCCATCCGGGACGCGGCTTGAGCCGGCATTCGCGATCGACAGCGACGCCAGGCCGCTGACCGCGCGTGCAGGCGCGGGCGGCCGCGTCACCGTGCGCCTGCCGCCGCGCGTCGGCTGGGTGTTCCTGGCCGACAGCTCGGACTCGCTGACGACCCAAGGGCGTACCCGTCATCCGCTGTCGATCCTGGGCCTCGAACCCGTCGTCCCGCCGACGCCCGAGACGAGTGGCTCGGCGTTCACCGACGCCATCGACGCGCATGGCGTGGCCCGCAGGATGGACAGCTTTCTGCTGGTGATCGACGACGACCTGGCCCGTGCGCGAGCCATCCGCCCCGATGCCAAAGGCCGCTGGCGGGCAAGGATCGACACGTCGAGCATGATCGACCCCGCGCTGGAGCACAGCGTGGTGGCCTGGTCTGAAACCACCGGTGCAATCTCCGAACGCCGCCGCTTCCGCGTCGAACGGCGCTGGACGTTGCTCGCCGCGATCGAGGATCCCGCCGGCGACGACCACGGCCCGCATGGCCGCTACCAGTACCCGACCGATGCCGGCTGGGGCGCGCATCGCCAGCTCGACATCCGCGCTGCGCGCGCCTTCGGCTCGAGTGGCTCGCTGCGCATCGAGCTGGACATGCACAGCGTCACCCATGGCTGGAATCCGGCCAACGGATTCGACCGTGTCGCCTTCACCATCTATGTCGAGCTTCCGGAACGCGACGGCGGCGCGCGCGTCATGCCGCTGCAGAACGCCGAATTGCCGGGCGACATGCGCTGGCACTATCGACTGCGCATCGGCGGCTGGAGCAACGTCCTGCATGCTTCCCCGGGCGCCAGCGCCACGTCGGAGGGAACGCCGGTCGCAGCTGCGGCCCGCATCGAGGTCGATACCGCTGCACGGCGCATCCGCTTCACCCTTCCTGCCAGCAGCATCGGCGACCCTGAAACTCTGCTGGGCGCGCGCATCCATGTCACCACCTGGGACCAGGACGGCCACTACCGCAAGCTCGCGCCCCAGCCCGGGTCGCACTCGTTCGGCGGCGGCGACGATCGCCACGACCCGCTGGTCATGGACGATGTGCGGCTGCACCTCGACGACAGGACGACCGGAGGTGAATCGTCCCGCCGTGGTTCAGGGGAGTAGCTCGAATCCGTCGGTGAAAAGCGCGTCGCCCGCCGACGCACAATCATCGAGGTGCAGACAGATGACCCACTCGGGGTGATCGATGAAAGGGTTGCGGTTGCCCTGGAAGCTGGCCACCACATCGTTGCGCCGACGCTCGAAGTCGTCCGGTGGATCGGCCTCGTGCCAGGCCAGCAGCACGCTGGTGAGACCCATGTAGGCGATCGCCGCACCATTGCCTGCCGACTGGATCTGTCCCGGGTCGTCGGTCACCCGCAGGTCGGGCTCGGCGACACCGGTGACGCCGTGCACGCCGCCCTCGTAGCGGATGTCCATGTAGAAGATCGCGCGGGCCACGTCGCCGCGTTTGCCGACCCAGACCTCGAACACCGACGCGTTGCTCCAGTTGCTGTTGCCCGGATAGACCCCGCTGCCGCCGCCGCTGCCGTTGTTGGCAAGCGTCGGGTACTCCGTGCAGCCGACCGGGCAGTGGTCGAAGCGCTTGCTGCCGCGCGCGTTGTTGTAGGCGATGTGCGAGAGCATCAGCATGTGCGCGTCGGTGTGCGGCGCACTGTTGCCTTCGTCCGGGAAGCCGTAGGTCTTGGGCCAGGTATGTTCGCGGTCGTAGAAGCTGTTGCCGCCCGGCTGCTTCAGGTAGGACGCATTGCGGTAGACGTCGATGATGCGCTCGGAGTCGGCCGGATCCTGTTCGGCGAGCTTGAGGATGTCCCAGGTATCGGTGGTCGCCGCCGTGTAGGGAAAGCGGAGGTGGTCGTCGATCACCTCGTGCAGGGTCGCGCGCAGGCTCACGGCATCGCTGGCGATCACGTCGTCGTAGTAGTCACCCGCCGCGGAACGCTGCAGCGCCATGGCCGGCACGGCGCACAGAGCCAAGGCGAGGAACACGAAAAGGCGAACAGGCATGGACGACTCCGACTGGGCGCGGGAGTATAGCGGCGACGCCGCGCGCATCACCAACGACCCTGTGCCCCACACCTGGCTTCGATCCGTGACCTCCGGCATCGGCAATCGACCCGTCCTCCCTGTACATTGCGCGCTGGCCCTCAGACACGACGCCGACCGGCAGCGCACCATGAGCTTCGCATTCCAGACCCAACGCCTGAGCATCATCCCCTGGACCGCGCAGGATCGACCCGGCCTGGAGCGCATGGCCAGAGATCCTGAAATGATGCGCCACATCACCCAGGGACGGATCTTCAGCGACGCCCGGATCGATGAGTTCCTCGAGCGGCAGGCACGCCATCTCGCCAATCACGGCGTGTGTTTCGGCGCCGCCAAGCTGCATGACAGCGGCGAAGTAATCGGCCTGATCGGCATGCAGCCGCATGACGACGGCCAGTTCGAGCTGGGCTGGTGGATCTGGAAGGACTATTGGAGTCAGGGCTACGCCACCGAGGCGATCCAGCCATTCATCGCCCATGCCCGGGATGCGATGGGCCTGAAGCGGCTGGTCGCCGTGATCGATCCGCCCAACATCGCTTCGTGCCGGGTCGCCGAGAAACTCGGCATGCGCTTCGAGTGCATCAAAAGCGCCCGCGAGACGGTCGCCACCCGCGACGATGTGCCGATTGCCTACTACGGCATGGCGTTGGCAGGCGACTGATCACGCGACCTCCGCGGAACCGGCTCGCGCGGGCTAGACTTTCCAGCCAACCGTCCGGATTCAGGCCACATGAGTCGAACCATCCTGGTGACCGTACTGGCATGCCTGCTGCCATGGCCTGTTGCGCATGCGGGCGCGGACGCGGCCGTGGAAGCGACGGGACCTGCGCCCGCCCAAACCGTCGAGGCGTTCGTCGCTGCCTTCAATCGTCGCGACATGGACGCCATCCTCGAGCTTGCGCACGCGGACATCGAGTGGCTGTCGCTGAACGCTGCGGAGATCAGCATTGAATCGCGCGGCGCTGCGGCGCTTGAGAGCAGCCTGTCCTCGTACTTCGAGAGCTGCCCCAGCTGCCGGTCAACGGTGGCAGTCGCCGCGGTCAACGGCACCTTCGTGTCCGCTGTCGAGACCGCCTACTGGGAGGCGTCCGGCGTACTGCGCTCGCAGGCCAGTCTGTCGGTCTACGAAATCATCGATGGCCTGGTCGTGCGCGTCTGGTACTTTCCCGCAGTGAGGCCATGAACGTGTAGTACGCAGTCGCCGCCCGGCAAACGTCGAACCGGTATGCTGAAATGCCCCGGACGCGGAGCTGGCAATGGGCAGACTGATCAATGGCCAATGGCACGATACCTGGTACGACACCGACGCCAACAAGGGTCGCTTCAAGCGCTCTGAAAGCCAGTTCCGCCACTGGGTGACCGCCGACGGCTCGGCCGGGCCGACCGGCAGCGGTGGATTCAGGGCTGAAGCCGCCCGCTACCATCTGTATGTCTCGTTGGCCTGCCCGTGGGCGCACCGCACCCTGATCTTCCGGCGCCTCAAGGGTCTCGAGAAGATGATCGACGTCTCGGTGGTGCACTGGCTGATGGGTGAGCACGGCTGGACATTCGACGACGGGCCGGGCGTGGTGCTCGACCCCGTTCACGGCGCCAACCGCCTCTACGAAATCTACCTGAAGGCCGACGACGGGTACTCCGGCCGGGTCACCGTGCCGGTGCTGTGGGACCGCGAGACCGGCACCATCGTCAGCAACGAATCGGCCGACATCATCCGCATGATGAACAGCGCTTTCGACGCCATCGGCGCGCTACCCGGCGACTACTACCCGGAGGCGCTGCGCGAGCAGATAGACGAGGTCAACGCACGGGTCTACGACTGCGTCAACAACGGCGTCTACAAGGCCGGTTTCGCCACCACCCAGGAAGCCTACGAGGAAGCCGTGGAACCGTTGTTCGACACCCTCGACTGGCTGGAGCAGCGCCTGTCCGCGACGCGCTACCTGTGCGGCAGCGCGATCACCGAGGCCGACTGGCGCCTGTTCACCACCCTTTTGCGCTTCGATCCGGTGTATGTGGGGCATTTCAAGTGCAATCTGCGCCGCATCGTCGACTATCCCAATCTTGCGGGTTTCCTGCGCGAGCTCTACCAGCTGCCGGGCGTGGCCGACACCGTCAACTTCGACCATATCAAGCGCCACTACTACCAGAGCCACGGGATGATCAATCCGACGGGGATCGTTCCGCAGGGTCCGCTTCAGGATCTGGGCGCGCTGCACGGACGCGGGCATCTGGCCGCAATACAAATCCAAGGTTGAAGAGCCAGCTTTCCTTCGCTCCGTGGTCGCGGCGCAGGAGCCGAGGGGTGGTCGATACGAGGCGTTTTTCGCGGCTCTCGCCGCTCCTACCCGGCACGGTCTTGACCGGGCCGCTCGAGTTCCGTCCAGCGCGCGTAGGCGGCATCGAGCTCCGCCTGCGTCGCCGCGATCTGCGCGTTGTGCTCGATGACCTTGTCCTGCGACTGCCGGAAGAAGTCCGGACTGCCGAGACTCGCGGTGAGTTCGGCGAGGCGCGTCTCCAGCGTTTCGATGCGCGCAGGCAGCTTTTCCAGTTCGCGCTGGTCCCTGTAGCTCAGCTTCGGCGCTTTCGGCGTGACCGGCCGCGACGCTTCAGCTGCCGGGCGCTGCGCGGGCGCTGAGGTCGCTGCCGGCAGCGGCCGCTGGCGCACCCAGTCGCTGTAGCCGCCGACGTACTCGCCCACCCTGCCCTCGCCTTCCATCACCAGGGTCGAAGTCACCACGTTGTCGATGAAGTCGCGGTCATGGCTCACCAGCAGCAGGGTGCCTGGATAGTCGCCAAGCAGCTCTTCGAGCAGCTCCAGCGTCTCCACATCCAGGTCGTTGGTGGGCTCGTCCATCACCAGCAGGTTGGACGGACGCGCGAACAGCTTGGCCAGCAGCAGTCGGTTGCGCTCACCGCCAGACAGGCGGGTGATCGGAGCACGCGCGCGCTCGGGCGTGAACAGGAAGTCCTGCAGATAGCCGAGCACGTGCTTGCGTTTGCCGCCGACGTCAATGAACTCCTGGCCTTCAGCGACATTGTCCAGCGCGTTCCAGTCCTCGCGCAGGGTGACGCGGTACTGGTCGAAGTAGGCGATCTGCAGGTTGGCGCCCGGCTTGACCTCGCCGGCCTGCGGCGCCAGTTCAGCGAGGAGCAGCCTGAGCAGGGTGGTCTTGCCCGAGCCATTGGGTCCGATCAGGCCGATGCGGTCGCCGCGCATGATCACGGTGGAGAAGTCTTCGATCAGCGGCTTGTCGGGAAAGGCAAAGGTGATGCCCTTGGCCTCGATCACCTTCTTGCCGGAACCTTCGCCGCCGGCAAACCCCATGCGCACGTTGCCGCTGCGCTCGCGGCGCTCGGCGCGCTCGCGGCGCATCGCCTCCAACCGGCGCACCCGGCCTTCGTCGCGGGTCCGCCTGGCCTTGATGCCCTGGCGGATCCACACTTCCTCCTGGGCCAGCATCTTGTCGAAGCGCGCGTGTTCCTGCGCCTCGGCATTGAGGCGTTCGTCGCGGCGGCGCTGGTAGTTGGCCCAGTCGCCCGGCCACGAAGTGACCCGGCCCAGTTCGATCTCGACGATGCGCGTCGCCAGCGCGCGCAGGAAGCGCCGGTCATGGGTGACGAACACCAGGCTGCCGCCGAACGACTTGAGAAAGCCTTCAAGCCAGTCGATCGCTTCGATGTCGAGGTGATTGGTGGGCTCGTCCAGCAGCAGCAGGTCGGGCGCCGATACCAGAGCGCGCGCCAGCAGCACGCGCCGCTTCATGCCTCCGGAAAGACTGGCGAACACGGCGTCGCCATCCAGCGCCAGCCGGGTCAGCGTTTCCTCGACGCGCTGCTCGGTGGACCAGCCGTGCGCGGCCTCGATCTTGGCCTGCACGGCCGACAGTGCATCGATATCGACTTCGGCGGCATGGCTCACGTGGTGGTATTCGGCCAGCCAGGCGCCCAGCTCGCCGAGCCCTGCGGCGACCACATCGAACACGCTGCCCTCGGTTCCGCCGGGCACTTCCTGCTCCAGGCGCGCGACCTGAAGCCCATCCAGACGGCGGATATCGCCGTCGTCGGGCACGATCTCACCGTCGAGCAGGCGCAGCAGGGTGGATTTTCCGGCGCCGTTGCGGCCGATCAGGGCGATGCGCTCGCCGGGCTCGATGGCGAGTTCGACCTTTTCCAGCAGCAGTGGACCGCCGACGCCGTAGTCGACGCCGTTCAGGACAATCAGAGGCATGCCGCCATTCTATCCGGTCGCGCGCCCGACGGCTGCGTCGCCGTTGCGTGAAATGCGCCGATGATCATGGCGCCGGGCGCAAGGAATGCGTAGGCTGCGCGCCCATGAAGATTCCCAAGGGTCTGGAGCCGTTGATCGACGACGGCATCATCGATGCCGTTCTACGTCCGCTGAAGAGCGGCAAGGAGGCCTCCGTATACGTGGTCACGTCCGGCGACGAGATCCGCTGCGCCAAGGTTTACAAGGATCTGGCGCAGCGCAGCTTCCAGCGCCGCGCGCAATACCAGGAAGGGCGCAAGGCGCGCGGCAGCCGCGAGACCCGGGCCATGGCCAAGAGCACGCGCTACGGGCGCCGCGAGGCGGAGATCGCCTGGAAGAATGCCGAGGTGGACGCGCTGTACCGCTTGTCCGACGCCGGCGTCCGCGTGCCGAAGCCGCACGGCTACTACAGCGGGGTGCTGGTGATGGAGCTGGTCGTCGACGCCGACGGCCACGCGGCGCCGTGGCTCGGCGAAGTGCCGCTCGACGCAGAACAGGCGCGCGCCTTCCATGCCTTCCTGATCAACCAGATCGTGCGCATGCTCTGCTGCGGCATGATCCATGGCGACCTTTCGCCGTTCAACGTGCTGGTGTCACCGGAAGGCCCGGTCATCATCGATCTGCCGCAGGCCGTCGACGCCGCCGGCAACAATGCCGCGCTCGCCATGCTGCGCCGCGACGTCGCCAACATCACCCTGTGCCTGGGACGCGCGGCGCCCGAGCTCCTTGACACCCACTATGCCGAGGAGATGTGGGCGCTCTACCAGCAGGGCGAGCTGCGTCCGGACAGCGAGCTGACCGGGGTCTTCGCGATCGACGAATCGGTTCCCGATGTCGAGGCGGTGTTCGCCGCCATCGCCGAGGCGCGTGAGGAAGCCGAGCGCCGCCAGCACGGCCGCGATCTCGCCGACAAGGCGGACCACGAGGTCACCCTGATCGGCTGAGTGCGACCCGCGGTGACGGCGTGATGCTGAACGCCGTGTGGCTCAAACGGAGCCTGGTGCGTTCCAATGCACAGCCACGGCTTCTGGCGAATCGCAGCGAAACTTCAGCTGGCCCAGACGAAGGGAATGCCGTCGCGCTTGTGCGCGGCGACCCAGGTAGCGCGTTCATGGCGGCACAGACGGCCACCCATCAGGTAGGTGCGGCACAGGGTCGGGCGCTGTTCGTAGATGGTGCAGCGCATGCTGTTGCGATCCAGGGCGACGCACCAGCCATCATCGTCCTTGGCCATGGTGGCGGGCCCGTTCTCGTGCTCGGCGACCAGCCAGTGCGGCGGGTCGTCGCCCGGCATCAGGGTCACGGTCAGGCGGCAGCAGATCGCCTCGCAGCGACTGCACAGGTTGGAGGTGGAGTCGGCCGGGGTTGCGGTGGCAGAAAAGGGCGGCGTCATGCGGCCGCCATGATCGCAGATTGTGAATCGGGGCACATGAACCGCTGCGCGCGTCGGTTCAGCTCGGCTCGTCCTGCAGATACTCCAGGGCCAGGGCAAGCATCGCCCGGGTTCCGACTGCCAGCGCCTCCTCGTCGAGATGGAACTCCGGCGAATGATTGGCCGGCGCGCTTTCCGGATCAATGCCACGTGATGTTGCACCGACGAAAAAGAAGAACCCCGGCACGCGATTGGCAAACTCGGAGAAATCTTCGGCCACCGTCATCAGGGCCATCTCGCGCAGCTTGGCCTCGCCGACCACGGAGGCCAGCACCGGTACCGAGCGCAGCGTCAGGTCCGGATCGTTGGCGGTCACCGGCGCGGAGTTCTCCACCAGCAGCTCGGCACTGCCTCCCGCCGCCTCGGCAATGGCGGCAGCAGTGCGGCGGAAGCGCGCGATGACATCGGCGCGCACCGCCATGTCGAAGGTGCGAAGGGTGCCTTCGACCTCGACCGAGTCGGGAATGATGTTGAAGCGGATGCCGCCATGGATGGCGCCTGCGGTCAACACCACGGGCGAGGTGGTGATGTCGATCTGACGGGCGATGATGGCGTGGCTGGCGGTGATCGCCTGCGCCGCGATGCTGATCGGATCGACCCCGGCCCAGGGCCGCGATCCGTGCGTCTGCGTGCCATGCACGCTCAGCACCCAGCGATCGGCGCTGGCCATCATCGGGCCGCTGCGCCAGCCGAGCGTCCCGACCGGCAGGCTCGACCAGACGTGCAGCCCGAATATGGCCTCCGGCTCGAAGTCGTTGAACAGGCCCTGCGCCAGCATCAGCCGGGCGCCGCCCTGCTCCCCGGGCGGCGGACCCTCTTCGGCCGGCTGGAAGATGAACATGATCTCGCCCGGCAGAGAGGTTCTGATCGAAGCCAGCGCCTGCGCCACGCCCATCAGGATCGCGGTGTGCGCGTCGTGTCCGCAGGCGTGCATCACGCCGGTGGTCTGACCGGCATATTCGGCGACCACGCGCGAGGCGAAGGGAAGGTCGACGCGTTCGGTGACCGGCAACGCATCCATGTCGGCGCGCAGTGCGATGCGCGGGCCGGGGCGCGCGCCGCGCAGGATGCCGACCACGCCGGTGTGGGCCACGCCGGTGCGCACCTCCATGCCGAGCTGCCTGAGGTGACCCGCCACCAGCGCCGCGGTGCGCACCTCGCGGTTGCCCAGCTCGGGGTGCTGATGGATGTCGCGACGCCAGTCGATCACGCGCGCTTCCACCGTGGCCGCGAGGCGATCGCTGTCGAAGGCCGCAACTGGAGTCGGCGCCACGAAGGCAATTAGGATCAAGGCTACAGCGCTGCTGCGCACGATGCTGCTCCGTCGGGATTCGACGCCGATGATGCGTGAAGCGACGCGCGTTGGCGAATCGCCGCGAGAAACGTCTATCACCGCTTGGACAGCTTCAGGGCTTCAGCATCTGTCCGATGAACAGCGGTACGCCGGAGGCGCGGTCGCGGATGACGAACACGAAGGGCCGATCAATGCGCACCACCAGTGGCTCCGGCTGCGCCATGGGCGCCGAGGTCAATGACACCACAGCCGCGGTAGCGGCTGCCGCTTCGGTGCCCTTCTCGTCAATATCCACGACCGCCTCGTGGAAGGCCGCCGACACAAAGAGGTTGTCGGCGATACCCTCCAGTTCGGCTGCATGAGTGAATACGCGGCGCATACCGGCACGTTGCAGCACCTCCACCAGGGGCAGCGTTGTACGCAGCGAGAACTTCGGGAAGCTCAGGGCGACGCGCTTCTGCTGCTGGGCCCGCAGCATGCTGTCGATGCCCTGTGCATCCAGTCCAGAGGTGAAATCGCGGAACTGACCGAGGGCAGGCATCAGCACCAGCAGCTCCAGAGTGTTCCCGTCATAGGGCAGGCTCAGTGCCTGCCAGCCCTCACCGGCGGCATGGGCGAAGTGCGCAGTGTGATGCATCATCGGCACTTCGACCGTACTTCCGTCCAAAGCATGGAAGTCGCCCCGTTCGGTGCCATGTTCGTGGAAGGCTGTAGCCCACGCGCCCTTGAAATAAAGTGCGTTGGTCAGCACCAGGCGCGCATCCGTGGTGACGCTGCCTGGCGGCAGCAGCGCCGGAATCAGGTCGGCGGTGTCGCTGGCGATCCTGGCGTTGATTACTTTCCGTGCGGCATCGGGATCTGCGGCAAAATCCAGCGCACGCGGTGCCGCTCCATAGTGCCGTGACAGTGTCGCCTGAAAGTCTGCACCCACTTCGAAATCCCTTTGCAACCAAAGCTCGTTGACCAGGCGCAGCGACAGCGCGCTCTGGTAGTCGTCGCCCGCACGATCCTGCGCAGCCAGCGCAGCCAGCATTTCGCCTGTCCCTTTGTGCCAATGCGCACCCTCGGCGCTGACGGCAAGCACCTGGCGCAGCTCGGACAGAGTTTCGCCACGCGCGCCGGCGCCGAGCATGGAAAACACGCTGGCGATGCTGAGCGGAGAGAACACCAGGTTGCGATCTTCCTCTCCAATCTGGCGATACATGCGCCAGGCGAAGCTGGAGAGGTCGGTGCTGGCGGTCGCGGGCATGGGTTCGGGCTCTGCGGGTGGGGCGGCGCAGGCGACGGTAGCAGAGGCGCCGATCAGCAGTGCGGCAAGCTGGCGGAGTGCGGACATGAGGAACCTCGTTTCGATGGTTGTGGCGCTGCGCGGCCTCCGGCGCGACCTGCTACCAGTCCGGCTTGATCACGCGCTTGTTCTGTTTGCGATCAAAGGCGCGCAGGTCGTCGCGGATGTGAGCGATGCCCTGGCGGCCCAGTGCATTGCGCTGCTCGTCGAGCACCTGGGCATCCAGCAGTTCAGCCAGACGCTGCGCAGTGGGCAACATGGTGTCCCACATGTCGAGTGCGCTCAGTGGTCCGGGCAGGGTCATGAACAGCGTCAAGCCGGGCGTTTCCACCCGGTCCAGATTGGCGAGATCGAACGAGCCCGGTTTGACCATGCTGGCCACGCTGAACACCGGCGGCGAATCGGGTTTGCCGTCGATGAGGCGGTGGTAGATGCCGAGTTCACCGAACTCCAGGCCGGCCTTCTCGGCGGCCACCACCAGATCGGGGCCGCGGATGATGCCTCCCTCGCGAACGGTCACGAACAGCGTGACGATGCGCTCGAAATCCGCAGCCGGCGCCACCTTGACGGTGCGCGGCGGCGGCCTCGCGGCGACCTCGACGTCCTTGATGGATCCGGCTGCGGGAAGCGTGAGTTCCGGCTGCTCGACTTCGCCGACTTCAAGCGGCTCCGACGGATCGCCTTCCAGTACCGGCTCCACCCGCGACTTGACGCCGCGCCCCGGCGAAGCGCGCCGCCCCTGCGCTTCGCCAGGCCGGCGCGGGCGGCCGAAAAAAAAGATCGCGGCGAGGATACCGACGCCGATGACAAGAAGGATGAGTCGCAGTTCGCCTTGGGTCATGCCTGCCATGATGCCCGCCGCGCGCTGACGACGCCAGTTCGACGGAGAGTCGGGAATCGAGATTCGCGGGAATCGGACTCGAGCCCTTCCCCCTGCTCCCTGCTCCCTGCTCCCTGCTCGTCTGCTCCCTGCTCCCCGCTCCCCGCCCCTACGCCGCCCCCGCCAGCGTCGCCGCCTCGGCAAGATCGACCGTCACCAACCGCGACACGCCCGGCTCGCGCATGGTGACTCCGGCAAGCTGCTGCGAGAACTCCATGGTCACCTTGTTGTGGGTGACGATGATGAACTGAACCGCCTCGCTCATTTCGCGCACCATCTCGCAGAAACGGCCGACATTGGCCTCGTCCAGCGGTGCATCGACCTCATCGAGCAGGCAGAACGGCGCCGGATTGAGCCGGAAGATGGCGAATACCAGCGCCACCGCCGTCAGCGCCTTTTCACCGCCGGACAGCAGCGAGATGCTGGCGACGCGCTTGCCCGGCGGTCGCGCCATGATGGTGACGCCGGTCGACAGCAGGTCCTCGCCGGTAAGTTCGAGGAAGGCGTGTCCGCCACCGAACAGGCGCGGAAACAGCTCCTGCAGACCGGTGTTGACGCGATCGAAGGTCTCCTTGAAGCGCGTGCGCGTCTCACGGTCGATCTTGCGGATGGCCGCCTCCAGCGTATCCAGCGCGGTGGTCAGATCGGTGTTCTGCGCGTCGAGGTACTCCTTGCGCCTGGACTGCTCCTCGTACTCCTGGATCGCCGCCAGGTTGACCGGTTCCAGACGGCGGATCCTGGTTTCGAGATCCATCAGGTTCTTGTGCCAGACCTCCGGATCGGCCTCATCCGGCACTTCGGCGAGTACCGCCTCAAGTTCAAGCCCCGCCTCGGCCACCGCCTTGGCGAATCCTTCGGCACGCAGGCGCAGGGCCTGCTCGGCCATGCGCTGCTCGGAGAGCGCGTCGCGACGCGAGTTGATTTCCACGTCGAGGCGCTGGCGCTGCTGCTCGATTTCGCGGAATTCTGCCTCGCAGGCCTCCATGGCGCGCCGCGCTTCCGCCAGGTCCTTGTCCACCAGCAGGCGCTGCTCGAGGCAACGCTGGCGCTCGGCCTCCAGCTCCTCCAGCGGCGACTGACCCTGTTTGAGCTGTTCAACCAGCTCGTTCTGCCGCGCCTCCAATTGTTCGCGCTGCTGCTGCATGCGCTCCAGCGCCTGCCTGAGCGACAGCGCCGCCGAGCGTCTGGACTCGACGCGCAGCGCCACCTGATGCGCCTGGTCTCGCGCATCGCGCGCTTCGGCGCGGGCCGCCTCGCGCAGCTCCGAGAGTCCACGGCGTTCGCCATCGAGGGACTGCCGCTGCTGCTCGAATTCGGCCATGCGCGACAGTGCCTGCTCCAGCGCGGCGCGCGCGGCGCGGGTGGCGTCCTCCTCATCCTTCAGCCGCGAACCGAGCAGGCTCACCTCCTGGACGATCTGGGTCATCCGCGCCTGCGCGGATTCGAGGCGCCCCTGCTGGCTCTTGATCTGCCCGCCCAGCTCGGCCAGCGACCGGTGCGCGTGATTGAGCTCGCGCTGCGCGTCGTCGCGCGCCTGCTCGCCGCTGGCAATGGCGGTCTTGTGCGCGTCGAGGTCACGACCGAGCGCTTCGACGCGCGCATCCAACGCGCTGACCGCTTCGCGCAGCGTATGGATTTCGCGCTCGCGCGCCAGCACGCCCACCTGGGCATCCTGACCGCGGGCAATGCGCAGCCAGCCGCGACCGAGCCACAGGCCGTCGGCGGTGATCACCGATTCGCTGGAGTGCAGTCCGCGGGCGCGCTCGCGCGCCGCCGAGGCGTCTTCGGCGACGCGCACGGTGGCCAACAACGCGAGGATCGGCGCCGGCCCCTGCACCCTGGCCGCCAGACTGTCGGCTGCGATGCCAGGCGCGTCGGCGCTTTCGCGCACCAAAGCCAGACTGGTTGATTCAAGCGCGGCGACGGCATCGAGATGGGCACCTGGATCGTCGACCAGGACTGCCTCGAGCAGTCCACCGAGCACGGTTTCGACCGCGCGTTCCCAGCCCGGGGCCACCTCCAGCGACTCGCCGACGCGACGCGCCGAATCGAGAGCCTGGTCGGTCAGCCACTGACGTACGTCGCCATCGTCCTGGCCGAGGGCGGCATGCTGCAGGGCCTCCAGCGATGCCAGTCGGCCGCGAGTCGCCTGCAGCTCCTGCCGCTGCGCGGCAAGATCGCCCTGGGCGGCGCGCTCTTCATCCAGAAACTTCAGCAGATCGGCGCGGCGCGCTTCAAGCGCCTTGGCCAGCGCTTCGACTTGGGCCTTCTGCTCTTCCTGCTGCTGCCCCAGGGCCTCGGCGGCGCTCGCCAGCTGGCCCATGTCCAGGCGGGTGCGCTCTTCTTCCAGCGTGGCCAAGCGCTTGCCCACTTCCAGGCACTGGCGATCCAGGTAATCGAGGCGCGTGCGCTCGACCTCGGCGGCCCGGCTGGCCTCGCTCTGCTCGCGGGCAAAGGCATCCCAGCGCTGCTGCCAGTCGGCCAGCGCCTGCTCGGCCTGTTTCAGCGCCTCGGCCGTGCCCTCGGCCCTGGCGTTCAGTTCGGCCAGCTGCGGCTCGGACTGCGCCAGCGCCGTGTCCAGCTCCGCCAGCTGCTTGCCATCGTTGCTGATATGCAAGTCGAGGTCGCGCAGGGCGCCGGTGGTCTCCTCGCGGGAGCGCTCAAGGCGCTCGCCCAGCTCGCGGGTGTGGCGGATCTGCTGTTCGACGCGGGCGATATCGCCGCCCACCCTGTAGACCTCGGCCTGCGCCTTGTTGAGGCCTTCGCCGGCCTGGTTCTGCTCGCCGCGCTGCGCCTCGAGCCTGGCCTCGACGCCGCGCTGGTCAGCGATCAGCTTCTCGATCTCGAGCTCGGCCTCCCTGAGCACGCGCGCCGCCTCGGCGCGCTCGGCCTCCAGACCGCGATAGCCGAGGGCCTTGAGGCGGGCATCCAGCTGCCGGTACTCGTCCTTCAGCCGCGTGTAGCGCTCGGCGGCGCGCGCCTGGCGCTTCAGGTGTTCGAGCTGCTTGTCGACTTCCTCGCGGACGTCGTTGAGTCGCTCCAGATTCTCACGGGTACTGCGAATGCGGCTCTCGGTTTCCTTGCGGCGCTCCTTGTACCTGGAGATGCCGGCCGCCTCTTCCAGGTGCACACGCAACTCCTCGGGATGGGCCTCGACGATCTGCGAAATCATGCCCTGCTCGATGATCGAATAGCTGCGCGCACCCAGGCCGGTACCGAGAAACAGGTCGGTGATGTCGCGGCGGCGGCAGCGGCTGCCGTTCAGCGAATACACCGAGACGCCATCACGGCTCACCACGCGCTTGACCGAAATCTCGTTGAAGCTTGCGTACTCGCCGACGATGGTGCCGTCCGAGTTGTCGAAGATCAGTTCGACGGTGGCGCTGCCTACAGGCTTGCGGGCGCTCGAGCCGGAAAAGATCACGTCGGTGAGCTGGTCGCCGCGCAGGCGGCTGGCCGCGCTCTCACCCATCACCCAGCGAATGGCGTCGATGATGTTGGACTTGCCGCAGCCGTTCGGACCGACGATGCCGGTCATGTTGGTGGGCAGGTGCATCAGGGTCGGGTCGACGAAGGACTTGAAGCCCGAAAGCTTGATCGTGGTCAGGCGCATGCTGTGGGGACGTTCTCGAAATGCCGTGGCCGCGGCGCTTGCCGGCGCAGCCGTTGATCAGCTACCGTGCGCGCCTGCCTGAAGCCTTGACTGGTTCGGGTCTGCGGGGGCCGCCTTGCGGCCGCCGCCGGGGGGCGCGGAGTATAGCACCGGGTTTGCGGACTAATCGTCCACTGCGCTTTCTTCAGGCGTCCGCGCCTGGATGCTCAGCGCGTGGATGTCGGTCTGCATCATGTCGCCAAGCGCAGCGTAGACTGCGCGGTGCCGTGTCAACGGGGTCTGGCCGGCAAAACGCTGACTGACCAGGCGTACGCTGAAATGTCCGCGCCCGTCACGCGCGCCGGCGTGGCCCACGTGCTTGTGGCTGTCGTCGATCACCTCGACCTCGGCAGGGGCAAACGCCGCGGCCAGCAGATCGCGGATGCGCTCGATCCGTTCGCTCATGGCAATACCTTCACAAAGGTCCGCACCCTGACATGGTCATCGGCAACGATCAGATTCCACATGCCGGCTCCCGGGGCAACAAAGCGCCCATGATGCTGCCGGCTCCGCGACCAGGCAAGCAGCATGGCTGAACGATTCGAGATCCATCCGACCCATCCGCAGCCGCGCGCCATACGCCGCGCAGAGCAGGTGTTGCGCGACGGCGGAGTCATCGCCTACCCCACCGATTCAGGCTATGCCTTCGGCTGGCGCATGGACAGCCAGAGCGCACGCGAGCGCGTGGTGAATGCACGAAGACTGGACGAACGCCACCCTTTCACCGTAATCTGTCGGAATCTCAGCGAAGTGGGCGGCTGCGCCCGACTGGATGATCGGGCCTTTCGCCTGCTCAAGAAGCTGACCCCGGGTCCCTACACGTTCGTTCTCCCGGCCTCGCCGAACCTTCCGCGCGCGATCCGCCAGAACAAGCGGCGCAGTATCGGTGTCCGCATACCCGATCATGCGGTGCCGCAGGCACTGGTCGAGGCGCTGGGTGAACCATTGTTGAGTTCCAGCCTGATCCTGCCCGGCGAGGACATGTCGGAATGGACCTCGGAGGACATTTCCGAGCGCGTATCGCGGGTCGTCGACGTTTTTCTCGACGGCGGCGATTGCGGACCCAGCCCGACCACGGTGCTGGACCTCGAAGGCGAAACGATCACCGTGCTGCGCGAAGGCGCAGGACCCCTGCACGAATGAAACCATATCCCGCACCCCGCATCGGCGCCTGAAAATGCCTGGACTCCTGAATCGCTGTCGACCTGGCCACCTGTCGTGCATCGCACGCCGCGGCCTGCCGCAGCGCGCACATCGGGTTGCTGGTCAACGCAGATGGAATCACCCATGAACTCCGGCGCCGAAACTGCAGCGGCAGATCCGTTTCCGCCGCAGCCACAGCAGCAGGAAATGCATCTTGCGCTGGTGCGTGGGCAGCCCATGCTGGAGATGCCGCAGGATCTCTATATCCCGCCGGACGCTCTGGAAGTCTTTCTCGAAGCCTTCGAAGGCCCACTGGATCTGCTTCTTTATCTGATCCGCCGGCAGAACCTCGACATCGTTGATATCCCGGTCGCCGAGATCACCCGGCAGTACATGAACTACATCGAGCTGATGCATGAGCTCAAACTCGAACTGGCCGCCGAGTACCTGGTGATGGCCGCCATGCTGGCCGAGATCAAATCCCGCCTGCTGCTGCCGCGCCCGGCCGCTGCCGAGATCGAGGAGGGCGACCCGCGCGCCGAGCTGGTGCGCAGGCTGCAGGAGTACGAACGTTTCAAGAAAGCGGCCGGAGACATCGATGCGCTGCCGCGCATGGAGCGTGACTTCACCGTGGTCAGCGCTGAAATGGAGGACCGCCGCGTCATCCGTCTGCCGCCACCGGTGGATCTGCGCGAGCTGCTGCTTGCGCTTCGCGACGTGCTGCAGCGCGCCGAGCTGTCCGGCGAACACAACGTTCAGCGCGACGCGCTGTCGGTCCGCCAACGCATGGGCGAAGTGCTGCGATCGCTGGGCGACGGTCAGTTTCACCGCTTCGAAGCGCTGTTCCGCCGCGACGAAGGCCGCCACGGCGTGGTGGTGACCTTTCTCGCCATGCTGGAGCTGGCCAAGGAACAGCTGCTGGAACTGATGCAGGAAACGCCGCTGGGACCCATCTACCTCAAGTCGCTGGCGACCTGAGCGAAACGAGACCATGGAACAAGATCAAATCAACCGCATTGTCGAGGCCGCACTGATGGCCGCCGCCCAGCCGCTCACCGTGGTGCAGCTGGCGGCCCTCTTCGGCGAAGAGGAACAGCCGCTACCCGGGGCCATCGAGACGGCCCTGCAACAGCTTGCGCAAGGCTGCGAAGGCCGCGGCGTCGAACTCGTGGAGGTGGCCTCCGGCTTCCGCTACCAGGTACGCCAGGAGGTACATTCCTGGGTCGCCCGTCTGTGGACCGAGCGACAGACGCGCTACTCGCGCGCACTGTTGGAGACGCTGGCGCTGATTGCCTACCGGCAGCCGATCACGCGCGGCGAGATCGAGCAGATCCGCGGAGTGGCGGTATCCACCAACATCATCCGCACCCTTGAGGAGCGCGAGTGGATACGAGTCGTCGGCTATCGCGACGTGCCTGGCAAGCCGGCCCTGCTCGGAACCACACGCATGTTCCTCGACTACTTCAATCTGAGGAGCCTCGACCAGCTGCCGGCGCTCGCCGAGATCCGCGACCTCGAGGATCTCGAACCCGAATTCGACCTGATGGGCATCGGCCCGGCGGCTCCCCCTTCGGCCGACGCCATCGGTTTGCCCGCAGTTGGCGAAGATGATCGCGACATCGCGACCGACGGGGCCGACGACATCGAAAGCGAATCCCCGGAAAACGCAGTCACCGCACAGCCCACCTCCGAGCCTGACTTCGACGCGGCATCCGAATCCACTTCCGATGAAGCGGATGAGATCCACGAAGTGCCCCTGGAACGCGCCCCATGAGCATCAAGACACGCGAAAAGCTGACCCTGCGCCGCGACCGCGACGGCGCCGAAATGCCGAGCGAACGCCTGCACAAGGTGCTCGCGCATGCCGGACTCGGTTCGCGCCGGGCGCTCGAGGAGCGCATCACCCAGGGCCAGGTCAAGGTCAATACGCAGGTCGCCGAACTCGGCTCCACGGTGACCCGCGGCGACCGCATCGAGGTCGACGGGAAGTCATTTGTGGTCGTGCCCGACGAGGCCTTGCCGCGCGTACTCGTCTATCACAAGCCCGAAGGCGAGCTGACCACGCGCGATGACCCCGAAGGCCGCGCCACCGTCTTCGATCGTCTTCCGCCCATCAAGGGCGCGCGCTGGATCGCCATTGGTCGCCTCGACATCAACACCACCGGCCTCCTGTTGCTGACCACCGACGGCGAACTGGCCAACCGGCTGATGCATCCCTCGGGCAACGTCGAGCGCGAATACGTCTGCCGCATCCAGGGCGAAGTCGACGACGCCATGCTCGAACGCCTGAAGCAGGGCGTGACCCTCGACGACGGCCCCGCGCATTTCGACACCGTCGAGATCATCAGCCAGGGCGAGGGCTCGCATGCATGGTTCAAGGTGGTGCTGGGCGAAGGACGCAACCGCGAGGTGCGTCGCCTGTGGGAGTCGCAGGGCGTCACCGTCAGCCGACTGAAGCGGGTGCGTTACGGCAGCGTCGAACTGCCTCGTCACCTGCGCCGCGGCCGCCAGGACGAGATGGCCGCCGAGCAGGTGCGCGCCCTGATCGACGCCCTGCCGGGCGGACAGGGACTGGGCGCCGCCCTCACGCTGCAGCCGGTCATCGGTCAGCGCCGCGGCAAGACCCAGGAGTTTCGTCCACAGGGTGGCGTCGCGGCCTGGACCGGAGAAGGTCACGAGGATGCCGCCGAATTTCGCGCCTTCGACCGCCCGCTGGACCCATTGCCGACGCGACGTCGCCCTGGACAGAAGTACAAGAAGGGCAAGGCCGGCGCCGGACGCGGCGGACCGCGGCCCGGAGGACCGCGTCCGGGCGGCGGTCAGCGACCTGGTGGGCCGCGCCCCGCCGGTCGGCCCGGCGCCCGCAAGGGCGGCCCCGGCGGCCCGCGTGGGCCCGGTGGCGGTCAGGCCAGGGGCGGTGGCGGTGGCGGCCTGGGTACTCCGGGCAATGCCCCCGGTCGCCCACGCAAGGGCAATGTGCGCCCCGGCTATGACAACCCTACCGAATTCCGCACCTGGTACGTTCCGGAAGGCGGTGCCATGTCGCCCTTCATCGAACCCAAGGGCAACAGCGAGGAACGATCAGGCAACAAACCGAGGCGCGAACGTGGCTCCGACAGTCGCGCTGGTCCCAATACCGCCGATGGCAACCGTGCAGCGCCCACCGACCAGACGCCGCGGCCGGGACAGGGGCCGCGCAAGCAGCGCCGTGGCAAACCGCGTCGCAACCGCCGTCGCGGCGGAGGCGATGGACAACCCAAGCCGCCCGGGCAGACTGAAAGCTGATTGGCGCGAGGGAAGCCCTCATGAAAACGGCCGGGCAATGCCCGGCCGTTTCGCAAATCATGATTGAACGGGATTACAGACGCAGCTTGCTGCGCGTGCGCTCGCGCCGCTTGTCTTCCTTGGCGCGATAGGCATCCATGCAGCGATCCTGCTTCACCATCGAGCACTCCAGATACTCGGCGATCTCCATCAGCGCGGCGCGGATGGCCTGTCCGGCCGGCGTGTTGTTCTCGTTGGCAAGATTGCCGCCCAGCCCGCCGCGATGGAAGCCCACCGACACCCCGCCGCTGGTGGCCGTACCCTCGATGGTGCGGGTGTAGGCAACTTCACCGGTGGTCGCATCGACCACGCGCAGATCAACGGCGACATAGGCGCGACTCTGCTTGCCGCCCAGGGAAATGCCCTTGACGGTGATGCCACCGCCGGTGCGTCCGGCGGACTCGTCGTAGGACGTCACCGTACCCATGACCAGATACTGTGCGCCGGTCAGGCGTCCGATGGCGGGACCGGATCCGGCTGAAACGCGACCCGAAGCGGCCAGATTCTGCTCCTCAAGTACCGCGCGCAGCTTGTCGCGCTCAACCACGCGAAAGGCGCCCATGGCGACCAGCTCGTTGGAGAGCATGCCGGCCAGCTCTTCGCCGACACCGCTGCCCCACCAGCGCACGGCGGCCTGGTTCTGGAATTCAATGACGGCAAGCACGGGCTTGTCCTGTGCCTGTACCGGTGACATGACAAGCGCGGCCAGCAGCAGCGCCGGAATGATTGCGAGAAACTTCATGAATCGACTCCTCGTGGATGGGCTTACCTTAGCCATAACGGAAAACGCCGGAAAAGCGGACACACAGTGTATACGGAATGTCGACATTCTGGCCTTCACCGGGGTAAGGGTGCGGCTATCACTCCTTCAGCGTGAATGCGTCGGCATCCTGATGGGCGGGAAAGCGGGTCCGCCAGGCGTCCAGCGGATCACGCTCAAGTTCGACGGTCACGCACAGCGGATGCGCGCCGAGCTCCGCAAGCGCCGCACCCTGCATGTCCAGCACGGCGCTGTCGCCAGCATAGTCAATGCCATTGGCATCAGAGCCCACACGATTGACGGCCGCCACGTACGCGAGATTCTCGATGGCGCGGGCGCGCAGCAGGGTGCGCCAGTGCTCCCGGCGCGGCGCCGGCCAGTTGGCCACCAGGACGATCAGATCGTAGTCGCCGCGGTTGCGCATGAACACCGGGAAACGCAGGTCGTAGCAGACCTGCAGCAGCACGCGCCAGCCGTTGATCTCGACGATCTGGCGGGTCGTCCCGGCCGCATAGCGCTCGTGTTCCCCGGCCATGCGGAACAGATGGCGCTTGTCATAAAACGTCAGGCTGCCGTCCGGTCGCATCCACAGCATGCGGTTGAAGACGCCATCACCTTCGCGAATCACCATGCTCCCGGTGACCACCGCACCCGCCTCCGCCGCGAGACCCGCCATCCAGGCCACGCTCGGCCCATCCATGCCCTCGGCCTGCGAAACTGCATCGTTGGAGAACCCGCTGGTGAACGTTTCCGGCAGCACCACAAGATCAGTCGTACCCGCAAGCGGCCGCACCAGATCACCATAGAGGCGACGGTTGGCTTCAGCATCGTGCCAGACGGTAGCGGCCTGGATTAGGGAGAGTCGGAGGTTGGGCATGGACTTTGAAGCCAGGTTTTCCGTTTTCAGTTTTCAGTTTTCAGAAGCGTTCGGCAAGGGATCATCCAGTTCGGCGGCGCCCGCAACCTGGCTTTTGTCTGAAAACTGAAAACCAAGAACTGAAAACTAAAGCCCCACAAGCCTCTCAGCCGCCGCCGCCAGCGTGTCCTCGCTCTTGGCGAAACACAGGCGGATCAGGCGCTGGTTGGCGGGCGGGGATTCGTAGAAGGGGGAAAGTGGCACCGCGGCGATCCCGTGGTCGGTGACCAGGCGGCGACAGAAGTCCATGTCGTTTTCCTCGGAAATGGCGGTGTAGTCGGCGAGCTGGAAATAGGAGCCGCCCACCGGCAGCAGTTTCAGGCGCGACCCCGCCAGCAGTTCGCGGAAGCGGTCGCGAAGGGGCTGGTAGAACGCCGGAAGTTCGAAGTGGTGTTGGGGATGGGTCTCCAACATGTCGGCGATGGCCTCCTGCGCCGGGGTGAATGTGCAGAAGGTGTTGTACTGGTGGACCTTGCGCAGCTCGGCGGTCAGCGCAGCCGGCGCTACGCAGTAGCCAACCTTCCAGCCGGTGCAGTGATAGGTCTTGCCGAAAGACGACACCACAAAGCTGCGCTCCACCAGCGCCTCATGGCGCAGGACGCTTTCGTGGTATTCGCCGTCGAACACGATGTGCTCGTAGACTTCATCGGCCAGCACCAGGATGTCGGTGCCGTCCACGATCTCCGCCAGCGCGTCGAGGTCGGCGCGGCGCAGCAGCGCGCCGCTGGGATTGTGCGGGCTGTTGATCATGATCATCCGCGTGCGTGCCGTCAGCGCGCCGCGCACCCGCTCCCAGTCGACCGCAAAATCTGGCGCGCTGAGCGGCAGTCGCACGGCACGACCGCCACAAAGCTCGATGGCCGGCTCGTACAGGTCGTAGGCGGGGTCCAGTACGATCACCTCGTCGCCGGCACGGACGGTGGCGAGAATGGCATCGGTGATGGCCTCGCTGCCGCCCGAGGTGACGGTGATCTCGGCATCGACATCCACGCCGCGTCCATAGCAGGCCGCCACCTTGGCGGCGATGGCCTGACGCAGGCGCGGCAGTCCGGCCATCGGCGCGTACTGGTTGCGGCCGCTGTTCGTATGCCGCGCGAGCGCCTCGCGCAGGAACTCGGGCGCGTCGAAATCGGGAAAACCCTGGCCCAGATTGATGGCCTTGTGCTGCGCAGCCAGCTGCGACATCACGGTGAAAATGGTGGTGCCCACGCGGGGCAGCTTGCTCTCGATCCGCACGAAGTCACTTTGCCCTGGCGCCCGCACTCCGGGCTGCGCCGATGTTAGCGCACCGTCGACCGCGCCGTGGTCATGGGCAGGGCAGCGGATCGGACAGCGTGGCCACCGGCTGGAGCACGCTCCATGTGCCAGAGAGCGGGGCCGCGAACAGGCCGTCAACCGCGAGTTCGGCACTGGCCGCGGATACGTAGTCGATGGCGATCTCTCCGGCTTCGGCCGGCTGCAGGGTCTGCACCGGGCAGTTGCGGCAGAAACCCCTGTACTGCGTCAAGGCCAGCGGTCCGCTGTCGAATTCCGCGGCGCTGGCGTACAGCCAGCGCGGCATGCCCAGCGAGTCGTAGGCGTAGAGCACCGCCACCTCGACGAGTTGGGAAGCCACCAGATTGAAGCCGCTGCCGGGCGCCGCGGGCGGATACCAGAGTCCGGACGGATCGAAAGACTGACCGTTCCGAACGGCACACGGACCCGGATCGATGTGACGCACCATCTCGCTGCCGGTGAAGCCGTCGACCTGCCAGGTGAACTGCAGCCGGCTGTCGGCGACGCGCGTCAGGGTGACGTGGCCGACCGCGGCGCCGTGCGCAGCGATACCATCGCTGGCGAAACGCAGCAGCGCAGCACGCCAGTTCAGCTCGGCGCCCACCGGCGCCGGGGCCTGGGCGATGAACCACTGCGGCAGGTTCAGATGATCGTAGCTGTACCACACCAGCACCCACTCACCGGCGCCACGGCTGAGGAAGAATCCGTGGCCGTCTCGCGCCGGATTGGACCAGGCGCCGTCGGGCGTGGAGGGCGGCGTGCCGGCGAAATCGATGGTGGCCCGCAGATCCGCTTCGACGAAAGAGGCGCCACGATTGGCAAGCGTTGCATACCAGCGGCCCGGCGTGAGCGCGGCGCCGCCGATTTCAACGCGACGCACCTGGCCTCCAAAGGAAAGATCGCTTGCGACCGCCTCGCTGACCGGGGGAGCGCCCTCGTCCTGCGGACCGCTGCCCTCGCCCGGCAGATCACGTCGCAGCGCGTGCAGATCGACCAGGCCACTGCCGAAGCTTTCCAGCACCAGTCGCGTGGCACCGGCTGGTACGTCGATGAAGGCCCCCTGGTGCAGCCCGTTCGCCGGCACTCCGACCCGCAGCATCTCGCCGCGCGGTGGCAGCGCCTGCGCTGAGGAAGCGGCGCTTCCGCGCAGCATGCGCACGGCAACTCGCCCGGTTTGTCCGAGCGTGTCTGGCGTGGTTCCTACCAGCAGGTAGCCATGCCAAACGTCGTTCGCTTGCTGCATGCGCGGCTCGTCCCATGCCAGCCGCAGCGACGGCGGCTGTCCCTGCTGGGTGCTGCCCGGTCCGAATACCGCCAGTCGACTGCCCCCCTCGACCAGTGGCACCGCCGCGAACTCGATGTCAACGGTGTCCCCGGCCGGGCCCGCCGGAGACACGTTCTGGGCAAGTATCCATGCGGTCTTCAAGGTCTCACCGGCGGCGAACCCGATGTCCACGGAACACTCCTTGCTGGACGAGTGATTGCCGAGGTCGCTGCACAGAATCTCGCCCTGGCTGGCGAAGCCGTCGCCGTTGGCGTCCACACCGACGTAGAGGTCGATCTGGAATGCCGGCGAGACCGCCTTGACGTCCAGCACCACCTTGCCGCCCTGCGCACCCGGCGCGGCGATCTGCACCAGTCGGGTCCAGGTGCCGGGATCACCGTCAAACGGGGCGAAAACATCCTCGTCGCCCGGAAGTACGCGCGACGCCCGGTGGGCGCGCACCAGCGGCGTGGTCATGAAACGCGCCTGCGGCAGCGCAACCACAGCACCAAGCTCGACATCAATCGCACCCTGGTCGGCCACGCCGGCGAAATCGATGCGCTCCGGCAGCGCACCGGGATCGGAGAACGCCAGCAGCGGAATCGAGGTATCGGCCGCCGCCCCGCCCTGGCTGCGCAGGAGCACGCGGCCCTCGACCCAGCTTCCCGGCAGCGAAGCGTCACTGACATCGAGCGTCATGCTCAGCACCTGGCTGCCGCCGGGAGCCAGACTGAAGCTTTGCGGCTGCACCGTCAGCGAAGCAGCGCCCAGCTCCGAAGTATCGGCCACCCACAGAGCTGTCGTATCCAGAAGGCTGGTCACGCGGCGACTGAAAGTGCAGGTCTCGAAGCAGCTGCGCGCGTACAGCGAAGGGCGATTGAGCGACTCGGGGTCGCCGCCTGCCAGCGGATCGGCCAGACGGTACTCCATGTCGGTGATCGGGAAATAAAGGCCGGCCCCCGCAGCGGTCGCCACATCAAGCACGCCACCGCCCTGCGCTGCCAGATCCGCGGGCGTGGCGCCGTCCGGCAGACGCGACGACGCTCGAAGGGTGGTGAGCAGCGCCGACTCCAGCATCGCCGGTGTCCAGTCCGGGTGCTGCGAAAGCAGCAGGGCGGCGGCCCCCGCCACATGCGGCGACGCCATCGAGGTGCCGCTCAGGGTCGCCAACGCGTCGCCTTCGTGTGAGGCCGCCAGGATGCTGCTGCCCGGCGCGGTCAGTTCCGGCTTGAGAAAACCGTCGTGCGGCACCGCAGGGCCACGCGAGCTGGAACCGGACAGAACATCGGCACGCGCCACGTCGCGATCGGCCGTCAGGCCGCCCAATCGGCCGCGATGCCCGCTGCCGGAGGACAGCCATGCCATCAGCGTGGCGCCGTCGCTGGCTCCAAGATGCGTCGCCGGCAGGAAATGGTCATCGGACACCGTCGACTCGCCGTCGGCGGCGGTGTTCAGGAGAATCATGCCGCCGGCGCCGGCCTGCTGCACGTTGAAACCCTTCGATACCCGCGCCGTGATGCCGCGATCACAGACCACGATCTGTCCGCTGAATGTGCCGGCCGGCCACGGATTGCTGGCGCCGCTCGGCGGAAAGTCGATGTCGTCGCCCTGACTGCACAGCGGAAAACCGAAATCGGCGCCATGCACGATGTCGCGCGATTCGAGGCCGGCACTGACACCCAGACCGAACAGCGTGCCGGGCGGCGCGCTGTCGCCACCGCTGAGGTCGAGCACCGGGTTGACGAAGCTGCGGTCATGGGTGGCGTTGGCCACGGCCAGCACCCAGGGTGCATTGGCAGGCGCGGTGATGGAACCGGCGCCGGGTCCGCTGTTGCCGGCCGATGACACCACCAGCGTGCCAAGGCGGCGCGCTTCCAGCATCAGGCGGGCGTCGCCGCTGCTGTTGCCGCCCCCCGGTCGCAGCCCGGCCCATGGGTCGCGTGGCCCGCCTCCGATCGAGTAGTTGATGATGTCGACACCGTCCAGTGTCGCCCGCTCAAGTCCCGCAAAGATGGCGTCCCAGGGACAACGGGAGGGCTCCGCAGTGCAGACCTTGTAGCTGATGAGGTTGGCACGCGGCGCCACGCCGGCAACGCTCAGCGACAGGCTCACCGTGTTGCCGTCGATGCTTGCGTCAATCATGTTGCCGGCAGCGATGGCCGCAACGTGGCTGCCGTGACCGTCGAGGTCGCCGCCCTGCTGCGGCGCTTCGTCGGTCATGTCATAGATGCCGATCAGCTTGTTGTTGCAGCGCTGCGGCGCCTGCTGGCACAGGCCGTAAAGCTGGCCCCTGGGATTGCTGTGCGCGTAGCCTTCGCCATCCACGGCGGCGAACGACGGATGCGATTCGTTGATGCCGCTGTCGAGGATGCCGATGACCACGCCCTCGCCCCGACTGGCCGGCCCTGCCGCGCTGCCTTCCCAGACGGCTTGTGCGCCCACCCAGTGCGGACCGGCGTCGGTGTGTGGCACGTGAAATCCCGAGCGCGTCACGGAAACCACACCGGGTTGTTGCGTCAGGAGCATCGCTTCGGCATCGCTGAGATCCAGCGAAACGCCGTTCAGCAGCACCCGATAGCGGTGGCGCACCTCGGGCATGCGGCCTATCAGGCGCTCGACCGCCTTCAGATGCATTGACTGCACAACATGAAGGTGATCGAGGTACTCGCGGACGTGCTGCTGATCTGCATCAAGGCGGGCAGCGCCAGTCAGGTTAGGATCGGTGGCCTTGAGCTGGAGGTCGCCGGAGAATCGCGACAGCGGGGCCTCCTGATACTCGACGATGAAGCGCGCGCGCGGCGCTGTCTCCGCGCCCTGCGCCCACACCGTCCCCATCACGCCGATCAGAACCAGCCCTGCCACCAAGAACTTCATGCAACCTCCGGAAACCACATCCAGCCAGGCTGGAAGACTGCTGCCACCGCGACCGCCGGTAGCCGGGGTCACGCCATGAACGCCGCGAGCATGGACCTGGCCTTGCTGCAGGCCTTCATCGAAGCACGCTACGAGGTGACGGCAGCAGGTTCGATCATGCGCCTGCAGGTGGGTTGTCGCGCGCCCGACGCATTGCCCATTGTGCCCCAGGGCGCCTGTACGGCGCTGCTGACCGCCTGCAATCCCGGGGCGCAACGGCTGCATCCGGCCGACAACCGGGCGCGCATGGACGCGCTTGACCTCACCCTCGAACAGGCCAGCTTGCCGGTCATGGCCGCGGTCAATTCCGCAGCGGACGGCAGCTGGAAGGAACCGGGCAGGCTGGTCGAAGCGCCTGATCTCGCCAGCGTCGACGCGCTGGCGCGTCGTTTCGGTCAGCTCGCTGCACTGGTGATAGGCACCGATCGCATGGTCAGGCTGCGCTGCTACGCCCCTGCGCCGCTCGGCTTCGACATGGACACGCGCTTCATCGACTTCGTACCATGCGCGGCCACCCCGGCCCATACCATGACCGAACTCGACGACGATGCCCCTGCCCCGCTGCTCCGCGCCCGCCGGCTGTCCTTCATGCGCGGCGAGGAACGCATCTTTGGACCGCTCGACTTCGAACTGGCGGGCGGCGGCGTGCTGGTGATCGAAGGCGGCAACGGCGCCGGCAAGACCAGTCTGCTGCGCGTGCTCGCCGGCCTGCTGCCGGCCGCCGACGAAGGCGACGATCAGGGCGCCGCGGACGTGCAGGTCAATCGGTCGTGTGCCCTGCTCGGCCACAGCCTCGGCCTGACAGGCGAACTCGATGCCGTGGAAAACCTGCGCTTTGCCGCCGGGCTGACCGGCGAAGGCGCGGCGCTGCAGCCGCAGAATGCGCTGCGCAGCGTTGGCCTCGAAGGCTTCGAGGACATCCCGGTGTCGCGACTGTCCGCAGGTCAGCGCAAGCGCGTGGCGCTGGCGCGACTGCTGGTGGCGCCGGCAGCCATATGGCTGCTCGACGAGCCCTACGCCAATCTCGATCCCGATGGCATCGCGCTCGTCAACCGCCTGATCGAACGGCATACGCATCGCGGCGGCGGCGTGGTCCTGACCAGCCACGGTGCACAGCTTCCGCTCAACCAGACTTCGACGAGGGTGCTGCTGTGAGCGGCCCGAAGCCTTCCCACGGCAACTCGTTCCCCCGCTTGAGGCGGGAGACCCGGATGTGGGCACGCCAGATCGCGCGCACCCAGGACACCCGCCGATGATCCTCACCCCGGCCATGGCCGTGCTGCGTCGTGATCTCACCGCACACTGGCGGCGGCGCGGAGAACTCGCCAATCCGCTGCTGTTCGCTCTGATGGTCACCACCCTGCTGCCGCTGGCGCTTGGCCCGGAATCGCAACGACTTGCCTACCTGGCCGGCGGCATGGTGTGGATCACCGTGCTGCTGGCCGGACTGCTCACCCTCGACGGCGTGTTCCGCGCCGACGCCGAGGACGGCTCGCTGGACCAGCTCCTGCTCAGCCCGGCGCCACTCTCGGTGCTGGTGCTGGCCAAGCTGATGGCGCACTGGCTGGTAGCGGGACTGCCGTTGACGCTGGTTGCTCCGCTGCTCGGGCTGATGCTGCAGCTGCCGCCGGAGGCCATCGGGACGCTCACCCTATCGCTCCTGCTCGGCACGCCGCTGCTCAGCCTGGTCGGCGGCGTCTGCGCCGCGCTGACGGTCGGCATGCGGCGCTCTGGTATTCTTCTCGCCCTGCTGGTGCTGCCGCTGTACGTGCCGGTGCTGATTTTCGGTTGCGGAGCGGTGGACGCGGCGCTGACCGCTCAGTCAGCCATGCAGCCGTTGCTGCTCCTGGGTTCCGGACTCCTGCTGGCGCTTGGACTCGCGCCGCTGGCTTGCGCAGTGGCGCTACGACTCGGCACGACATGACATGAATCCCGTTCTGCTCTGGTTCCACAAACTCGGATCGCCGCCCACTTTCTATGCCTTCGCCGGGCGCCTGCTGCCGTGGCTGCTGGCACTGACCCTGATCACCGGCGGCATCGGCCTGTACTGGGGCCTGTTCGTGTCGCCCGCCGACTACCTGCAGGGCGAGAGCGTGCGCATCATCTACATCCACGTCCCCTCGGCGTGGATGAGCATGGCGATCTATGCCTTCATGGCGGTGAACGCCATCATCGCCCTGGTGTGGCGCACCAAGATCGCCGAGATCCTGGCCATGGCCGCTGCGCCCATCGGCGCCGCGTTCACCTTCATCACCCTGGTCAGCGGCTCACTGTGGGGACGTCCGACATGGGGCACCTACTGGACCTGGGATGCGCGCCTGACCAGCCAGCTGGTGCTGCTGTTCCTCTACTTCGGCGTGATCGGTCTGTACAGCGCCATCGAGGACCGTCGCCGCGCCGCGCGCGCCGCTTCGCTGCTGATCCTGGTCGGGGTCATCAACCTGCCGATCATCCGCTACTCGGTGGAGTGGTGGAGCACCCTGCACCAGCCGGCCAGCATCCGGCTGATGGGCGAGTCGAGCATGCACTCGAGCATGCTCTGGCCCCTGCTGATCATGGCGCTAGCCACCAAGTTCTACTTCGGCTGGGCACTTCTGGCGCGCTCCAGGGTCATGGTGCTCAGACAGGAGAGCGGCAAGGCCTGGGTGCGCGAACTGCTTGAATCGAAGGAGGCCAGATCATGAGCCACACGCCCTTCATCATCGCCTCCTACATCGTGTTCTTCGCCGTGCTTGCAGTCGACGCCGTCTATCCCTGGATTGCGCGTCGCCGCCTGGCGAAGGACCTCAACACCCGCTGGCGTCGCGAGCGGGTCCGCAGCGAGAAAGCCTGATGCATCCGCTCCGCAAACGCCGCTTGATTCTCATCGCCGTAGGTCTGGTCGCGCTGTTCGGCGCATCCGCGCTGGCGTTGACCGCGCTCAACCAGAACCTCCAGCATTTCTACAGCCCGTCGGACATACTTGCCGGCCAGGCGCCAGAAGACCGACGCTTTCGTCTCGGCGGCCTGGTCGAGGAAGGCAGCGTCAACCGCGACACCGAGTCGCTGAACGTCCACTTCCTGGTCACCGACGAATTCAAGACCTTTCCCGTCAGTTTCACTGGCATCCTTCCCGACCTGTTCCGAGAGGGCCAGAGCGTCGTCGCCACCGGTCAGCTGAAGGAAGGCGTGTTCCACGCTGACGAGGTGTTGGCCAAGCACGACGAGAACTACATGCCGAAGGAAGTGGCGGATGCGATTGCGCGGGCGAAGGC
>CAZGKE010000011.1:0-33316 GCA_964526035.1 uncultured Gammaproteobacteria bacterium
CGGAACACCACACTAGTCCCTCTTCCCCGTGCCCCAATCCCCCCACACCTTGCGCTGCGGATCAAACTCGACGGTCGCGCGCTCAGGCCCGCGCCAGCCGAAGCCATTGACCGCCAGCACCCCTTCCTCGAGTGGATCCAAGCCGAGCGCCTGCTCGATCTCGATATCGTTCACCGCCGCGGTGATGAAGGCGCCTAGGCCGAACTCGGCGGCCGTCAGATACGTTGTCTGTGACAGGTGACCGGCATCGAGAAGCATCACCCGGTACGCCTTGGCGTGGTTGCGGTATTTCCAGGTGTGACGGCGGAAGCGCACCACCTGGAACACCAGTACATGGGCGTCGGCGAACCAGTGCTGGCCAGCCAGCAGGGCGCTGGCGAACGCGCGCAGCTGCGGCGGCTCGGGCTGCGCGCCGTCCTCGACCAGACCCTGCGGCCACGGCAGCGGTTCCAGCGCGTGCTCGCCGGCGTGGTAGTGGTAAAGGCCCGCGGCGAGGCCTTCGACATGGCGCACCAGAAGGTAGGCGCCGACCGGGTGCAGGCCACCGCCGGAGGGGCTGGTCTTTTTGACCACGCTGCTGCCGGGCGCCGCTTCGTGCACTGCCTGCGCGCCGTGCACGCGCCGCATCAGCGCAGAAAAGGTGGCGAGATCGAGCGCACGCTCGCGTTCCCAGTTGCGGCAGGTCACGCGCGCAGCCAGCAATGCATCGATTGCGGTCGCTGTCGGCGTCGGCAGTGCGATGGGTGGCTGCGCATCGCGCCGGGAATTGAAGTGCGGTGGCGGGACACCAAGTTTCGCCACCATCTCGCCGAAGCTGCCGATACCGAGCGCCTCGACTGCCCGCTCGCTGTCCACGCTCTGCCAGCGGTCGAGGTAGTGGAAGGCCGCGTTCAAGGGTCGCCAGTGGGCGGCGCGCAGTGCTTCATCGCGACGGCGTGACTCGGCATGCTCGGGGCCATCGCCGATCAGCAGCCCCTGATCCAGCAGCCCGTCCACGGTTTCTGGCGGATGCTGGGCGAGCACCTCGTCGCGCTCGCGCCATGCGCTCGGCGATAGCGCGCCAAGCACCTCGCGCGCCGCCGCCGACACCGCCACTTCAGCGCTCAGATGGGGCGCCAGCGCCAGCCAGTGGCGCTCACGCCTGAGCCCATCGCCACCGGAAAGCAGGCTCTGAAGGTGGAACGCCACGCTTTCGCGAGGCTCCAGGTACAGCACGGCGCAGCGGCGCAGAAGCATCTCGATCAACCGGTTGGGGACGTTCCGAACAAATCTCCGCGCGACGCGCCCAGACCTGTCAGAGGACCCTCCGGCGGCGCGCGTCGCTGCCCGGCAATGCGGTATACACTGTCTTTGCAAGTCAATCCAACAGGGGGAACATCATGGCCGGTCTCGCTCCGAGCGTCGCTGATGTGTTGCTGGACAAGCTTTCCACCGATGATGAATTTCGCGACTTGTTTGAAAGCGACCCGGGCGCGGCGCTCAGCGAACTGGGTCACACGCCCGGAGAAGAGGTGTCCTGCCTGGTCGTGGAGCAGCTGGCCGACAAGGCGGTGATCGCGCAGGCGAGAGATGAAATCCGCAGCATGCTGCTTGGCGCGCTGACCAACATCCCTCACAAGCTGGAGGCCTGACCGGCAGCCGGGAGTTGGCGGGATACGCATCGCGCAGCGCGCGGTTGCAGGGTCGCGAGGAACGAGGTCCACAGCCAAAGCCCGGCCCACCGAGACCAGGCCTGGAGGCTGCTATTCGAGCGCCCTGAGGCGCTCCGACACCGACTCCGAAGCGCCCGAAACAGCCCAGCGCTCCAGAAACTCGGCGCGATGACGGGCGCTCTCTTCGGCGCGGCCAAGCTGCATGGCCAGTTCGGCCGCGCGCAGCAGTTCCATGCTGTTGTGGGCGGCGTTGAACGGCACCAGCATGCGCTCACTGTTCCATTCGCCAAGCGCGCGCCCCCGTTCACCGGTGAGGCGCACGCTGAGGTCGTAGGCCTCCTCCACCCGCCCGTCGGCCAGGGTGGCGTCCACCAACGCTGCTCGCAGCAGGTAAAGCTCGCTATCGCCGATCTGCGATCGCAGTAGATCCACCGCCTCACCGGCGCGCCCCTGCAGCATGAGGATTTCTGCCGCGGCGACTGACTTCATGGCCTGAATGGCAGGAAACCCCTCGTGCGCGATGGCTGCGACTGCGTCGACCGCCCGTTTCGCGCCATCCCCGTCTCCACTGCGGGCGCGCAACCATGCGCACGCCAGAGTCGCAAACTGCGCGCGCTGCAGACTCACCGAATCGGGCTGCAGCGCTTCGATCGATGAACGGCAGAAGCCGTCCAGTGTCTCTCCGGTCAGCGGGGTCGGCGCCACCACCGACTGCAACGCAAGCGCCGCTCCGGAGAACACGCGTTGCTGCACAGAACTGATCGAGGCCGACTCAGCCATTCCGCTGGACAGCGCGGCGAGTGCGGAATCGATTTCGCCGCTGTGGGCAGCGATCACGGCTGAGTTCAACCAACGCACTACATCGGCGCTGGACAGCCCATAGCGGGAACCGCGTTCGAGTCGTTCGGAGGCGCGCTCGGGATGGCCCGCCGCCAGCCATGCCATGGCCTGCATCGAACCCAGACCGGAAAAGCCGCGGTTGTCGGCCGCCTCGAAGTCCTGCAGCGCAGCCTGGACGTCATTCTGCGCAAGTCGCAGCGTTCCACGCAGGCTGTATGCACCCCACTCCAGCGGATTCATCGCTGACATCGCGCCGCTGACACGCTCGGCGCCCTTGGCATAGGCGGCGCCGTGCTGCCAGTAGAACAACGCCGAGTTGTAGTAGCCTGCGAAGTAGTCGGGATACAGGGAAGTGAGCGTGAGCCAGCGATCCTGAAGCTGCTGAAGGGGTCCGAAGCTGGAGATCCATGCCTCCACATAAAGCGCGTCTCGCGAACTCAGGCGGTCCGCCATGGAAGCGGCCACGCGCATATGACGTCGCGCGCTTTCCAGGTCTCCTGCGCCCACGTAAAGGCGTGCCAGTCCGACATGGGCCAGAGCGAAATCCGGATCCAGCGCCAGTGCATTCTCGTAGAAGCCGACCGCGGTGGCGAAACCACCGGTCCCGTACGCTGCGATGCCCTGCGCGTAGGCCTTGAGGGCTTCCAGGTTGGCGGTGGCGACCTGCGGCAGGGGCGTGGCTTCGCTTTCGATGTTCTTGAGGGTGTCGCCAAGCTTGGCCCGCAGGGCGCCCGTCACACGATCCAGTGAATGCAGGACAGAATCGATACCGACGCCGTCGTGGGACTCGGCGTACACCGTGGTCTGGGTGTGCGGGTCGATGACCTCGGCACTGACCCGCACCCGTCCGCCGATTTCGGCCACGGTAGGAAGGATCAGGGCGCGCGCGCCGTCGCGCAGCGCGACCTCTGCACCTGTTTCACGATCCAGTGGCGCGTCGGCTTCACGCTGCATGCGCCGCAAGGTGTCGCGGACCTTGAGGTCGGACAGTACATTGACGTGGCGCGAGTGCTCCAGGCTGATGCGGAAGGCCACATCCAGGGCCTCGGTGAGGCTGTCGTCGCCGGTCATGTTGCGCAGGTCACCGACGACCACCCAGTCGCGCTCGGCAAAGGCAATGACCGGTTGCGAACGACCACTCAGCACCAGACCGATCACCACGACCGCCACCAGGGCAATCGCTTCGACCGCCAGCGCTACCGGGCGCCGCCACCACGGTGTCTCCCTGACCGCCTTGTCATCGGAGCGCGGAGGCGTGAGTGGCGCCAGGCCGATCTCGCCCACCTCGTGCACAATCATCGGCGCCGGCACGCCCTTGAACCGATACGGACCGTGGTGCAGCCAGCGCACCCTGCCCGTCGTGTTTTCAAGTTCGGGCTCGGCGCGCTGTGCGAGCGCCAACGCAATACTGGAGAGCAGGATCTGCCCCGGGCCAGCCAGATGCATCAGCCGCGCTGCGACCGGTTTGGCCAGACCTTCGACTTCCAGGCGTCGCGCGCCAAGCTCGACGTCCTCCTTGCTGTTGTGCCAGGTGACCACGTCGCCAACGTGGATGCCGACGCGTCCGGACAGCGGCAGTCCGAGATTGCGTCCGAGCTCTCCGATCCGGCGCTGATAGGCAAGCGCGAAGGCCACCGCCTGTATCGGGCGCTCGAACAGAGCGAGGAAGCCATCGGTCTTGTCCGCTTCGAAGCCAGCGTGCGCCGAAAGCAACTCGCGCACCAGGCGATCGTGCTCACGCACCAGCTCAACGGACTGCGTTTCGTCGCGGATCTCGGGCATGGCGCCTGGAGCCAGGTCGCACAGCACCAGGGCGCGCAACTGCGGCGTCGGCGCCTGCCCCGCGGTGGGCGCTGGTGCCTCGCCGGAAACGGCGGCACTGCGCTGACCGTCGCTGGTCATGGTTCGCTCCCCTGTCCCGGCCCGGCCGGAATTGACCAACGATTGTCCACCAGACCGGTGCGAGGCGCCAGTGGCCTGCCGTCCCGGGTCCCGAGTTGCCTGGCTTGTGGAAGAGTCCTCGGCCCCGACTGCGACGGATCCGGACTGAGCGGGACGGTCGGGGCTGAGGCCACTCCCACAGAATATGGAGGTTTTCCCCGGTCCCGAGTCCCGAATCCCGAATCCCGAATCCCGTGTCCCGAGCCCGAATCCCGTGTCCCGTGTCCCGTCGGGGTGCGCTGCGCTTGCCCCAACCTGCGGGCTACGAGCTGCTGTGCGCCGATGTACCATCGCCGCCGCCGTTGCCATGGACATCACCGATGAACATCCGCCGCCGCCGCGTCTGCATGGTCCAGGTCCGCGATGCAGCCCGCCCGAACCCGGCCTCTCTGCTGCGAGGCGAGCTGGACATGCGCAGCGCGCCGGTGGCCGAACTGCTGTGCCCGCTGGACGGCCGGCGTGTGCCGTTGACCGGTGCGGATTTGGCGGTCCTGGCTGCGCTGCCGGGGGATCGCTGGGTGTCGCGGGCGGAGGCGCGCACGCTGAGCGGCGCCGATGATGCCGTACTGGATAGCCTGCTCGACAAGACCGCGCTGCTCGGCGACCACCCGGCGCATCGGCAGCTGGTCGCCGATGAGGCACGCCTGTCCGCGGTCGGCTGGCACGATCTGGCGGCCGTCTATCACCGCCACACGCGCTGGTCGGACGCCAGCGGTGACGAGGCCGCGCGCGAGCATTCTCCTGCAGCGGAAGCGCAACGCCTCGCCGAGCATGTCGCCCGCCAGGGCATTCTGCCCACCCATTTCGTGCGCCACGACGGGCCGCTGCTTCCGCTCGAACTGCCGGTTGCCGGCGCGCTGGACGAGGTATTGCGAAGGCGCGAGACCGTGCGTCGCTTCCTCACCGACCGCCATCTGCCGCGCGCTGATTTCGAGCGCGTGCTGCACGGCAGCTTCGGTATCACCGGCACGCGCGATCTCGGTGACGGGATGGCGGCGCTCAAACGCACCAGCCCCTCCGGCGGCGGCCTCACGGCGATCGAACCCTATGTGATGGTGCTGCGCGTGGAAGGTATCCCCAGCGGCCTCTACCACTACCGCGCCGAAGTGCACGCGCTCACCCTGCTGGAGGCTTTGGACGAGGCGGAGGCACGCCGACGTCTGAGCCACTACTGTGCCGGGCAGGCCTATTTCGGCGACTCCCACGCGGCGATCGTCCACGTGGCGCGCTTCGACAGGCATTTCTGGAAATATGTCCGTCACGGCAAGGCCTACAAGGCGGTGCTTATGGATTCAGCGCATCTCAGCCAGAGCATCTATGCGCTCGCCACCGAAGCAGGCCTCGGTGCCTGGTACACAGCGATCGTCAACGACGCCGACATCGCCACGGATTTCGGACTCGATCCGGTGGTCGCCGATGCTGTCGCCATCAACGGCTTCGGCATCGCCGACACGCGACGCCGCGACCTCAGTTTCAACTACCGCGCTCATGATGCGCTGGAGGCTCGTGCGAACCTTGCCAGCAAGCCACCGCTCGCGTAAAACCGCCCATGCCGCAGCGTCCGTTGCGGTCGTTCAGTTCACAGGGGAGTAAACAACAGTGACTCAGGCCAACGCCAGAGCGTTTCTCGAAAAACTCGCTGCCGACGACGGTTTCCGCCAGCAGGTGGAGCAGGATCCCGTTGCCGCGCTGGCCGGGTTTGGTATCGCCGTGAAAGCGGAGGATCTCCCCAAGGCGGGCGTGCGTCTGCCCTCCAGCGAGGAAATCCAGAAGAATCTCGACAGCATGTCCGAGCAGCTGGAAGCGACGTCGGGCGAGATCTTCTTCGCGCTGTAGCCGATCGGTTCGTTCAGGGAGCGTCGGCGACGCCGGCGTTCCCTTCCATGGCTTCCACCAATGCCCGCAGCTCCGCAGCCGGAGCGAAGTCGGCATCTGCATCGCGCCAGGCATCGCGTAGCGGCGCGATCATCTCGGCGGCCGCGGGCGCATCGCCGTCGGCGAACATCCGTGCGCCGGTCCACAGCAGCGCTTCGTTTCCGGCCATGACGTTCAAGGCCTGCGCCGAGAGCTGCTGGGTGTATTCGGCGAACGCCTGGCCGCGTCTGTTGACCAACCAGGCGGCATGCGCGCGCGCCGCGTCGCCTCGATCCGCCGCCTGCGCTGCGCGCCACGCCACGACGCGAAGCTGGAACGGTTCACGCCGCTCGAACCACGGTTGCAGCCTGTCCAATGCGCGCTGCGGACGGCCTTCAGCCAATTCGATCGCCGCAGCCAGCGTCTCCAGCAGCGCCTCGCGATCATGGAAACCACTGTTCTCAGCGCGCGGCCTGACGGCCCGAAGCGCCTGCTGCGCCAGATCGAGGTTGCCGCTGCGCGCAGCGTGCAGCCCGGCAAGCATCAAATGTGTCAGCGCGCTGGGGTCGGCGAGCGGACCGTCGTCAGGTAGCCGTGCGCGTTCCTCATCAACGAACGTACGCAGTCGCTCGCCGAACGATTCATCGCTGCGCACTGCAAGCAGATGCAGCTGAACCAGGCGCGCGCGCTGGCGCGCACCGGGCAGCCCGTGGCGAATGGCGGCGTCCGCGCCGCGCTGCGCCCGTTCGATGGCGCGGCCGATCTGACCCTGGTCCGCATACAGGGTTGCGCCGCGAAGCTGCAGCTCGGTTTCAGCCAGAGAGAAGCCGCGTGGTTCGGCCGCCTGGATGGCCTGCTCGGCCGCTGAATGCCGACGCATCGCCGTCAGCGTGTCGATTTCAGCGTAGAACGTCCGCGTCACGCCGCTGGCCAGCACTTCTCCATCGATCGCAAGTGCACCCTCGAAATCCCCTTGCGCGAGGCGCATGCGGGAGAGACTTTGCAGGGAAATCCCGCGCAGCGGATGGCGGCTGTTCACCACTTCCCGGAACCAGCGCTCGGCCTCATCAAAACGGTTCTCGAACATCCACAGCACGACACCGAGGTTTTGCTGTCCGGTGTGGAAATCGGGATAGAGGGTCGCCAGCTGCGACCATCGGTCGAGCATCCGGTCGGGCGTTTCGAGATACGCGAGGTGCCCTTCGACGTACAGCCGGTCGCGGGGAATGAGCCGGTCACGCTGCGCTTCGCAGGCGCGCAGATGGAACAGCGCCTTTTCGCCATTGCCCGCCTGCAGATAGTAGGCGCCCAGCTTGGCGTGGGCCGCGGCAAAGCCCGGATCCAGTTCGATGGCGCGCTCGAACAATGCCATCGACTGGCGACCGTCGCCCTGGTTGGCCGCGCGGATCGCCAGCGAGAATGCCTTGAGCGCCTCCAGGTTGCCCGAGGTGACCTGCTCCAGCGGCTCGCTGTCGGATTCGATCGTATCCAGAGATTCGCCGAGACGTGCACGCATGCGTTTCAGCACGGTATCCACCGAGCCCAACGCGGACTCCAGCCCGCGGCCGTCCGCGCTTTCGCTGTAGGCGGTGCGGCCACTCTTCGGCTCGATCACCTCGACGGTGAAACGCACCCTACCGCCCACTTCGGAAATCGAGGGCGCCACCACGGCGCGCGCACCCTCGCGCTGGGCGATCTCGGCGGCCACCTCGCGGTCGACGCGCAGCGAGGATTCGCGCTCCATGCGCTGCAGGGCATCGCGGACCTGTAGATCAGACAGCACGTTGACGAAGCGCGACTGCTCCAGGCCAACGCGGAAGGCGGCATCGAGCGAGTCGTCGAGGATGCCCTGACCGGTGAGGTTGCGTACGTCGGACACCACCACCCAGTCGCGTTCGGCAAACGCGATGGCCGGCGGACTGACGAACTGCATGTACAGGACCACCCAGGCCACCAGCAGCAGCACGCCGACCTCGGCAGCAAGCGCCGCCGGCCGCCGCCACCAAGGCAATTCACGGCGCGCCTTGAACGAGGACGGCGGGGGGTGCAGTGGCGCGATGCCCTTCTCGCCGACCTCGACAACAGCCATCGGCTCGGGCACGCCCTTGAAGCGATAGTCGCCGTGCGCCTTCCAGCGCAGAGTGTCGCCGAATGTCGCCAACTCGGCCTGCGCACGCAGTGCCAGGCTGTAGGTGATTGAGGACAGCAGTATCTGGTCGGGCAGGGCGAGGTTCATCAGGCGCGCCGCCACCGGTTTCACCAGCCCCTCGATCTCCAGCCGCTTGGCGCCATGGGCGATATCGTCGGGATTGTTCTCCCAGGACATGATCTCGCCGGTGTGGATGCCGACGCGGGTGCGCAGCGGCGTACGCTCCTCCCTGCCCAGCGCCTTCAGCGCACGCTGGTACTCAAGGGCAAATCCCACCGCGTGCACCGGGCGCTCGAACAGCACCAGGAAGCCATCGGTCTTGTCTATCTCCTGGCCATGATGCAGCTGCATCAGGTCGCGGGCGATGCGGTCGTGGCGACGCAGCAGGTCGGCGGCCTGGCGGTCGCCCATGCGCTCGACCAGCGCGGTCGAATCGACCAGGTCGCAGAGCAGAAGCGTACGTAGCTGGGGTGGAGCGACCAGATCCATTCGGCGGATGATCGCATGTCGGGGAAGGGCAGGGGAGCGGGGATGAGGGAGCAGGGAAAGACTCTACGCTTTCGTAGGAGCCCACCTGTGGGCGACCATCGTTGCGCTTCGACGCCGCTCCCGCGGGTTCAACCGTTTCGCAGCTACGCCAGGCATTCGCCCGCACCTACCCGAGAACGCGCAAGCTCTTCCCTGCCCCCTCATCCCCGCTCCTCGCCCCGCTCTCCCCCCTACGCTGCCAGCCCGTAGCTGCGCAGCAGTGCCTCGGGTTCCGGTGCGCGTCCGCGAAATGCCTTGAAGGACTCGGCCGCCGGGCGCGAGCCGCCGACCGCCAGGATCTCGCGACGGAACGCGGCGCCGGTCTCGGGCGCCAGCAGGCCGGCCTCTTCGAAACGGCCGAAGGCGTCCGCCGAAAGCAGCTCGGCCCACAGATAGCTGTAATACCCCGCGCTGTAGCCGCCCGCGAAGATGTGTCCGAAGCTGTGCGGAAAGCGCTGCCACTCCGGTGGGCGCAGCACGGCGACCGCTTCGCGCACGCGCTGCAGCGTCTCCATCACCCTCGCGCCGGCGGCGGGGTCGTAGTCGAGGTGCAGGCGGAAGTCGAACAGTCCGAACTCGAGCTGGCGCATCAGGAACAGGCCGGCGTGGAAAGTGCGGCTCTCGCGCAGCTTGGCAATCAGTTCGTCGGGCAGGGATTCACCGCTGTCGACGTGGCGCGACAGCATGCGAAGCGTCTGCGGCTGCCAGCAGAAGTTCTCCATCAGCTGACTGGGCAGTTCCACCGCATCCCATTCGACGCCGTGGATGCCGCCGACCGCCGGCCAGTCGACCTCGGTCAGCAGGTGATGCAGCCCGTGGCCGAATTCGTGGAACAGCGTGGTGACGTCGTCGTGGCCGAGCAGGGAAGGCCGTCCGTCACCGGGCGGAGCGAAATTGCATACCAGGAAGGCGACCGGATGTTCGATGCTGTCGCCGTCACGAATACGGCTGCGGCACACGTCCATCCAGGCCCCGCCGCGCTTGCCGCTGCGCGCGAAGAGGTCGAGATAGACGCCTGCACACACGCTGCCGTCGGCGTCGACCACGTCGTAGTAGCGCGCATCGGGGTGCCAGCGCTCCACCTCGCGCTCGACCAGACGCACACCAAAGAGACAGCCGACCAGCGTGAAGAACCCATCGAGCACCGCCGGAAGTGGAAAGTACGGCTTGAGATCCTCCTCGCTGAAGGCGAAGCGTTTCTCGCGCAGACGTTCGGCGGCGTACGCGATGTCCCACGGTTCCAGCGCCTCGATGGCAAGCTCGCTGCGCGCGAATTCGGCGAGTTCGGCCAGCTCGCGCTCGGCCACCGGACGTGCCCGCGCCACCAGGTCGTCCAGGAATGCCAGCACCTCGTCGGGCTGGCGCGCCATCTTGGTGGCCAGCGACTCATGCGCGGCGCTTTCGAAGCCAAGCAGCTGCGCGGCTTCGTGGCGCAACGCCAGGATCTCGGCCATGCGCTCGCCGTTGTCGAACTGTCCGGCGTGCGGACCCTGATCGGAAGCCCGCGTGTGGTAGGCGCGGTAGAGCTCTGCACGCAGCGCGCGATCGGCGCAGAACCCCATGACTGCCTGCACGCTCGGACCCTGCAGCGTGACCCGATGGCCGTCGACGCCAGCGTCCTTCGCGGCCTGATGCAGTACCGCCCGTGCCGAAGGCGGCATGTCCTCCACGCGCTCGGCGGCCACGTCGACGAACCAGGCGTCGGTGGCGTCGGTGAGCGCCTGCTCGAAGGCGCTGCCGAGTACCGCAAGGCGATTGGCGATGGCGCGAAAGCGCTCGCGCGCGGGGCCCTCCAGCGCCACACCCGAGAGACGAAAGTCGCGCAGCATGTTGTCGACCAGTCGCCGTTGCGCCGTGTCCAGGGCGTCATGGCCGGGAGCATCCGCCAGACCCTGCACCGCCTCGTACAGCCTGCGGTCCTGCATGAGCGCAGTGGCGTGGTCGGTGATGCGCTCGAGTGCGACATCGTGCGCCTCGCGCAGGGCTTCGTCCTTGCGCATCGCGTTGAGGTGCGACACCGGCTGCCACAGCGCGGTGAGGCGCGCCTCGCCCGTCTCCAATGGCGCCAGCAGGCTGGCGAAGTCGCGCGCCGCGGGGTTGGCCAACAGGGCTTCCACCCTGGCCTGGGACGCGGCAAGCTCGGCAGCGACGCGGGGCAGCACGTCCTCGGCGTGAATGTCGGTGAAACTGGGCAGCAGAACGGTCATGCGCAGGATGGCCGGATCGGGCAGGTAAGGATGGGCGCGCGGGCATGGAAATCAAGGGTGCGGACGTTCCTTCGTCCGTCGAGGCCGGCGGCGCACGGGGATTTGCCGGGAGCATCCTGGAGACAATCGGCGCCAATCAACCCGCGCGCGGGGTATCTTCGACGGCCTCTATCATGGCGCGCCGTCTTCCCTCTGGCGGCGCGTACGAGGCGTATCCAATGCGTGCGAGGCGCGATCGGCGTTACCCTATTGGTCCGTGACAGCCATTTCATTCGTGGGCTGAGTGATCGATGGCGGGTTGGCGCAATGCGTGAGGGGGAGGCATGGCAGCGCTATGGCGACGACAAGCAACGAAGCAGCGGCGCGCCGGATGCGCTCAGACGCCGCTGAAATGGCTGCTGCAGGGCGTTAGCGCATGAGCCCCGCGAACAGCGATCTGCCGCGCCGACGCCTCGCTGAACTGTCGCTGTTCGAGGGCATGGAAGGCGCTGCCCTGAGCGACCTGATGGCGGAGTTCTCTCTGCTCGCCCTGCGCGGTGGCGAGCTGCTGTTCGAGCACGGTGATCCACCGGAGGCCCTTTTCGTAGTGCTCAACGGTGGGCTTGGCGTGTACCGTCCCGAGAACGGTCGCGAGACGCTGATCGGCCGTATCGGCGTTGGCGAGGTAGTCGGCGAAATGGCGCTGATCGCCGATCGTCCGCGGATGGGCACGGTGCGCGCGCTGCGCGACTCCGAGCTGCTGAAGCTTTCCCGCCAGGCATTCGACGCCCTGGTGCACACCCATCCGCGTTCGCTGCTGCGCATGGCGCGCGGACTCATCTCGAGACTGGAACAGGCCGCGCGCGAGCACCGCGGCGCGCCGCACACCGTAGCCATCCTTGCGCTGCACGAAGGGGTCGACACCCAGGGCTTTGCCGAGCGATTGGGCAAGGCGCTATCACCGGCCTGCAGCGTGCGCGTGCTCGACCCGAAGCGCGATGCGGATCGGCCGCCAGGCTGGTTCAGCGCGTTGGAAGGCGAACACCGCTTCGTGCTCTATCCAGCCGGACCCCGCAATGATGTCTGGCGCGACTTCAGCCTGCGTCAGGCCGACCTGGTGCTGTTCCTCGCGCGTGCAGATCACGACGGCCGCTCGCTGACCACGCCGCCGCGCAGCCGCGACCGACCGCGACACCTTGTGCTGCTGCAGGATCAGGCCTTGCTGGCCGGCGCCGCCGCGCGCTGGCATGGTGTCGCTGACGTCGACCGCCACCACCATGTGCGCGGCAGCGCCGACATCGCCCGGCTGGCGCGACTGATTGCGCGACGTGGCCTCGGCCTGGTGCTTTCCGGTGGCGGCGCTCGCGGCTTCGCCCATGTCGGAATGGTCCGCGCCTTGCGAGAGGCCGGCTTCGCGATCGACGCCATTGGCGGCACCAGCCTCGGGGCCATCGTGGCCGCAGGCGTGGCCATGGGCTGGGACGACGACGAACTGGCGATGCGCTTTCGCCGCAGCTTCGTCGAGGGCAATCCGCTCGGCGACTACACGTTTCCGTTCGTGGCGCTGACCCGAGGCAGCCGGGTATCGGCAAGGCTGCGCCGCGAGTTCGACGACACCGACATCGAGGACCTGCTGTTGCCGTATTTCTGCGTATCCACCAGTCTCAGCGCAGGCCGCAGCCGGATCCACGACAAGGGTCGCCTGTGGCGCTGGCTGCGCGCGTCCTGTGCGATCCCCGGACTGCTGCCGCCGGTGCTTCACGAAGGCGAGCTCCTCGTTGACGGCGGCGTCATCGACAATCTGCCCGTGCATCCGATGCTCGATGTCGATCCCGGGCGCGTGCTGGGCTGCGAGGTGGCCGGCCATTTCAGCCTGAAGGCGGGCTGGAACGAGACCGAGCTGCCGCCGCTGTGGCGGATGATCGTGCAGTGGTACACCGGCAAGCGCCGCAACGATATCGGCCGCATTCTGCTGCGGGCGGGAATGGTCAACAGCGAGCTGGCCGCCGGCCAGAACCGCACCCTGTGCGACGCCCTCCTCAAGCCGCCGGTGGATAGCGTCGACCTGCTCGGCTGGCGCGCATTCGACAAGGTGGTCGATCTTGGCTACCGCCACGCCGCCGAGGTCATCGAAAAGGGTGAACTGGATGCGCTGCGGGTGATCGAGTGTCCGGCCTAGGAACCCTGCTGGCTGATATCGTGGCAGCGAATTCAAGTGGGATCTTTTCCGTGCGCCGAGTCCTGTTTGTGATGCTGCTGTTCCCGCTGGTGGCGGTCGCCGAGTTTCGCGTCGAGACCGTGATCAGTGGACTGGAGCACCCCTGGTCGCTGGCCTTTCTCCCTGAAGATCGCGTGCTGGTCACCGAGCGCCGCGGGCGACTGCGCCTGATCGAGGATGGCCGCCTGCACCCGGAGCCGATCGCCGGCGTGCCGCAGGTGTTCGCCCACGGCCAGGGCGGTCTGATGGAGGTGTTGGCGGACCCCGCGCATGCCGACAACGGCTTCGTCTACCTGTCGTTCTCGCACGGCGACATGAACGCCAACGCCACGCGCGTCATCCGTGCCAGGCTGGTGGGACACACGCTTGCCGAACTGCGCGTCCTGTTCACCGCCGAACCGATGAAGCGCGGACCAGTGCACTACGGGGGCCGCATGGCCTTTCTCGCCGACGGCACGCTGGCCATCGGTCTTGGCGACGGTTTCGACTACCGCGAGGCGGCGCAGGACCTGGGCAGCCACCTTGGCAAGATTGTTCGCATCCATGCCGATGGCCGTGTGCCTGCTGACAATCCTTTCATTGATCGTGCGGACGCGCTGTCCGAGATCTGGAGCTACGGACATCGCAACGTGCAGGGACTGGCGGCGGCAGGCAATCAGCTGTTTGCCCACGAGCATGGCCCGCGCGGCGGCGACGAACTCAACCTGGTGATGGCCGCCGCCAACTACGGTTGGCCGCTGGCCAGCGACGGGATCGACTACTCGGGCGCCATGGTGACCCCGTACTCGCGCTACCCGGGCACCATCGCTCCACTGCTGACCTGGACGCCCTCGATTGCGCCGGCCGGTCTGATGATCTACCGCGGCGGTCTGTTTCCGCGCTGGCAGGGGGACTTCTTCGTCACCGCGCTGGCCGGCAGACACCTGCGCCGCATACGTCTCGATCGCCAGCTGCACCTCGTCGAACAGGAGATCCTGCTGGAAGATCTGGACGAACGTCTGCGCGATGTCCGCGAAGGACCGGACGGGTCCATCTGGCTGACCACCGATGCTGCCGAGGGCAGGGTATTGCGGCTCCTGCCCTAGTGTCCTGTCCCGCAAGTACCATCCAATAATTCCGGCGTCCTTCGTCGCGATCCTGCGTTGCTCGTCGTCGCCATAGCGCTGCTATGCCTCCTCCTCGCGCCTTGCCTCGCAACGAATGCCATCCGGAATTTCTTCGCGTTACTTGCGGGACAGGACACTAGCTCGACGCCTTGGCTCGACCACCGACCGACCGCCCCCCCGATTCAATCGGCCTCCAGCGGGTCCACGTCCAGCGACCAGCGCACCCGCCGCGCCGCGGGCAGCGCACGCAGCAGGGGCACCCATGTCGACAGCATCCCCTGCAGCGCCGGTCGCGATGCCGACTCGACCAGAATCTGCATGCGCCAGCGTCCGGCGCGACGTTCGCTGGGCGCTGGCATCGGGCCGTGCAGATCGACGCCTTCGACACTGGGCGCGCAGTGGCGCGCGGCGTCGAGAAAGGTCTGCAGCACCCCCTGATCGGCGGCCTCGGCGCGCAGCAGCGCCTGGTATGCATACGGCGGCAGAGCCGTGGACCGGCGCAGCGCGAGTTCCTCGCGCGCGAACGCGGCGTAGCCGCCGGAGAGCAGGGTGTGCAGCAGCGGGTGATCGGGCTGCAGGGTCTGCAGCATCACCTCTCCCGGCTTGTCGGCGCGGCCGGCGCGGCCGGCCACCTGGATCACCAGCTGCGCCAGTCGTTCGGGCGCCCGGTAGTCGGCGCGCATCAGTCCGGCATCGACATTGAGTACGCAGACCAGGGTCACGTCGGGAAGATCATGGCCCTTGGCCAGCAGCTGCGTGCCGACCAGGATGCACGGCTCGCCGGGCATGACTGCCGCCAGCTTTTCATCCAGCGCGCCGCGCCGCCGGGTGCTGTCACGGTCGATGCGGATCACCGGATTTCCCGGGAAGCGCGCGCCCAGCGTTTCCTCAAGACGTTCGGTGCCGTGGCCGAGCGGCTTGAGCTCGGCGCTTCCGCAACCCGGGCACTGGCTGGGCAACGGACGCTCGCGGTCGCAGTGGTGGCAACGCAGGCTGCGATCGTGGCGGTGCAGGGTATAGGCGGCATCGCAGCGGTCGCACTCGGCGTGCCAACCGCAGTCGCGACAGGCCAGCAGCGGCGCGAAGCCGCGGCGATTGCGAAACACCAGGACCTGCTCGCGCCGCTGCAGCCGCACCGCCATGGCCTGCAGCAGCTCCGGCGCGAACCCCTCGTCCAGACGCGTGCCGCGGATGTCGACCACGCGTACCGCAGGCGGGCGGGCGGCGCCGGCGCGGCGCGGCAACAGCAGGCGCTGCAGGCGTCCGGACTGCACGTTGGCCAGCGACTCGAGCGACGGCGTCGCGGAACCCAGCAGCACCGGCACACCGAGCGCGCGTCCACGCACCAGGGCCAGGTCGCGCGCCGAATAGCGCAGTCCTTCGGCCTGCTTGAAGGCGGCGTCGTGCTCCTCGTCGACCACGATCAAGCCACCACGGCCCAAGGGCGTGAACGCCGCCGAGCGCGTTCCGAGGACCACCCCCGCTTCGCCGCGTGCGGCGGCCAGCCATACCCTGGCGCGCTCGCCGTCGGCGAGTCCCGAGTGCAGGGCCAGCACGCGCCTCGGCAGCCGTTCGCGGAAGCGTCGCAGCAGTTGCGGCGTCAGCGCGATCTCCGGCACCAGCACCAGGGCCTGCCGCCCCGCTGCCAGAACCTGTTCGATGACCCCCAGATAGACTTCGGTCTTGCCGCTGCCGGTGACGCCATCGAGCAGGAACCCGGCGTAGCCGCCCAGCGCCGCGCTGACTGTTTTCAACGCGTGCGACTGGTCTTCGTTCAGCGCCGGTCCGGCCACGACCGGGGCCGCGGCCGGCGCAGTCATCGCGCCTTCGCGCCATTCAAACCAGTCACGTGCCCGTCGCAGGCGCGCCGAGCTGCGCCAGCCGGGCAGTTCGATGTCGAGCGCGCCCGCCGGAACGGCGCCGCCGCCCAGACGCTCCAGCAACGCTGCAAGACGCGAACCACGCCGCGCGGCATCCGCGGCCAGCGCCGCGCGGCCTTCGGCACTCAGCAGCAGCCAGGTCTCGCCCAGGCGCGGCGGCGGACGCGGTGAGCGTAGCGGGCCGGGCAGAGCCGTGGCCAGCACTTCTCCCAACGGATGGTGGTAGTAGTCGGCCACCCAGCGCAGGGTGGCCAGCAGCTCCCCGCCGAGCAGCGCCTGCGCATCAAGTCGGTCATGGATCGGCTTGATCCGTTCCGCAGCGGCCTCGGCTGGCGCCACGCCCACCACCACGCCGACCAGGCGGCGGCGTCCGAAAGGGACGCTGACTCGGCAGCCGATCCAGTCCGTCGCTGCGCCGGGGGCCGCGTAATCGAACAGCCGATCAAGCGGAAGCGGCAGTGCCACCTTCAGAACCGGAGGCGGGCGACGCTCATCCAACTTGGCGCACTCTTCTCATCAAGAACCTAGCAAACCTCTCTAAGTTACGGGTGGTCATAAGGAATCCGGCTTATCCACAAAATCTGTGGATAAGTCTGTGGAGCAGCGCCCCGGCGACATCACCGCAGCCCGCCAATCGGCGCCCTCCGGATAGCTGAGCAAACTTTAACCATTGTGAAATAAAGCTTCCAATTCAATTATTTACAGCACAGACGCGGGGTTCGATGACGGCTGGACGACATATCTGTGGCGGCTCGACTGCCGCTGTGCACAACTTCCACCAGCGCTGCTTGAGGGAGTGCCCGGGAAGCCAGCAAAATCGCCGTGGAGCAGCCCGCGTGACGACTGTCAAGGACTTCAGGGCAGTTTGCTCAGCACCCGCCTGCTGGCCTCGAACTGCCCCTGGAACAGACGCATGCCCTCGGCGCGCATGCGTGCAGCATCCTCGCTCAGATAGCGATCCAGGTCGGCGCGGGTCGCCACACGGTAGCGCACGCAGTAGCGGCGCCAGCCGGGCTCCGCTGGATCCTCGGCAAGAATCTCCGCGCCCTCGAAACCCGGAAAGTCGAGCATTTCCTCGACGTGCACCTGCAACCATTCCAGCCAGGCCGGGCGGATCGACTCGCGCACCTTCAGATTGACCTCGTAGATGATCACAGGTTGACCAGGCTGATCAGCGCCGCGGCGACCAGCGCGAACGACGCCATGATCGAATAGACGATGCCGATCACGCCGAACTTGAACACCGTGAACACCCAGTTCTGCCGGTACACCCTGCGCTGCATCAGCAGCAGATAGAGGGGAATCCACACCAGCGAAGCGGTGTGAAGTACCGACAGCGTCCCGCCGAGGAACGGCACTTCACTGGCCAGGTTGGCCAGCGCGGAAAGGCCGACGCTGATGATGATGGCCATACAAAGGAAGCTGTGGCTGTGCAGGGCGACCACCAGATGTTCCATGTAGAGCCGCCGCTTGAATATGTAGAATATCTTCAGCAGCAGGGCAAAGATCGGCATCAGCACGAACAGGACTGCCGGCAGCAGCCCGAACATCGCCTCGACCAGACGTCCCGGTTCCTTGCCGGCACGCTCGACGTTTTCCGTCGCCCGGCCGATCCAGTCGTTGATCCGCCGATTCATGAAATCCGGCAGCCAGCCGATGATCAGTGGATTGCTCTCTGGATCCCATTCGTCGCCGCCGGCAAAGGTGATCCTTGGCCGCCTTGTTGCCGGGGCGTCTTCGGTGACTGCTGGCGGATCGGCTGCGCTGGTCCCGGGCGCGGCAGCACCTTCGATCTCGGCGATGCGCCGGTCGGCGTCGCGGCGGATGGCCTCCATCCCGGTGCGCATGCCCGCCGCGCCAGCGGCCATTCCAGGGATGCCCGCCTGCTCCATCTCGCGTGCACCCTGCTCCATGCCTTCCAGCGCCTGGTCGCGCGCCTCGATCACCTCTTCGACGGTCGTCCGCGAGTCGAACTGCGAGGCCGAGCGTATCCAGCCATCGCGCATGCCGGTATCGATGTCCGGAACGGCGGTCATCTGCAGGCTCAGGAAGGCGATCACGCTGAGCACGAAGAAGAGCCGAAACGGCAGCACGTAGCGCATGCGCCGGCCTTCGATGAAGTCCACGGTGATCAGTCCGGGGCGCACATAAAGCGGCAGCAGCGTCCGCCAGATGCGGTTGTCGTACTCGAACAGGGTGTCGAGCACGTCGCCCATGATCGAACTGAAGTGCCGCACCATGCCCTTGACCGGCTGCCCGCAGACGTGACACCAGGGCCCGGACAAGGGCGCGCCGCAGTTCAGGCAGTTCGGCGGAATCGGTTCAGTTGGCCTGCCCACACGTTTCGCCCACTTGCTGGTCGATAGGGTCGCTAAGATAGCGCGCCTTGCCACCGCTTGCCCCACCGATGTCCTTCGAACCATCCCGGCTGCTGCGCGAAGCGCGCGCCAGCTTCCGTCTGGCGCTGCCGCTGATGCTGGCACAGCTGTCGCTGATGAGCATGAACGTGGTCGACACCGTGCTCGCCGGTCACCACCATGCCGACAGTCTCGGCGCCGTGGCCGTCGGCAGCGCGCTCTGGTCGATGGTGGTGCTGATTCTGCTCGGCGTGCTGATGGCGCTGCCGGCCTTCGTCGCGCAGCTGGTCGGCGCCGGGCGGCGCACCGACACTGCGGTCGTCTTTCGGCAGGCGCTGTGGCTGGGTCTCGCGCTGAGCGTTCCTTTATTTGTACTGGTGCGCTCGACCGCTCCCATGCTTCTGGCCATCGGCATCGAGCCGGCCCAGATCCCGCTGATTGATGGGTTTCTGAAGGGAGTCTCCTGGGGCACGCCGGCGGTGGCGCTGTTCATGGTGCAGCGCGGCCTCAGCGAAGGCCTGTCGTTGACCCGACCCGGCATGTATTTCGGCCTGCTCGGCCTCGCCCTGCTGGTGCCCCTGGGCTGGGCGATGCTGTTCGGTCGCCTCGGTTTCTCCGAAGGCGGGCCGGCTGGCCTCGGGCAGGCCACTGCGGCGGTGCTGTGGGTACAGGCGCTGGGGTTGGGGCTGTATCTGCGCATGCGCCGCCACTACCGTGACCTCGACCTGTTCGGTCGTGTGGACCCCCCGGATCCGCGCCAGCTGCGCGACCTGCTTCGGGTCGGCGTACCGATGGGTGTGACGGTGTTCATGGAGGGCAGCCTGTTCGTGGTCAGCGCGCTGATGGTCGGCGTGCTCGGCGCGATGACCGTGGCCGGGCACCAGATCGCCAACAACATTGCTTCGGTGGCCTTCATGGTCCCGCTGGGGCTGGCCATGGCCAGCACCGTGCGCGTCGGCGAGGCGGTGGGCCGCGACGACGCCCGCGGTGTGCGCTATGCCGGATACGCCGGACTTGGCCTGACCGTGCTGCTGCAATCGCTGTCGGCGACGTTGATGTTCGCGGCGCCGCTTGCCATCGTCAGTTTGTATACGCCGGATCCTGCGGTGCGTGCGGTGGCCGTGCAGCTGATCTTCTTTGCCGCGGTGTTCCAGTTTTCAGACGGTGTCCAGGTCGCCTGCAACGGCGCCCTGCGCGGCATGAAGGACACCCGCGTGCCGATGATCCTGACGCTGTTCGCCTACTGGGTCATCGGCATGCCGCTCGGCTACGGCCTGGCCTTCCCGCTCGGATGGGGTGCGGCCGGCGTGTGGATCGGGCTGATCGGCGGGCTGACCGTTGCCGCACTGCTGCTCTATGCGCGCTTCTGGTACATCGCGCACGGTGAACGCTGGGAGCGCCTGACGCGCCCGGCATGACCTTGGGCGCATGCCTTTCACAGCCCGAGCCCGTATGCTTGCCCCCTTCGATTCAGCAACCCGGAACTCCAATGAACAAGCAACACGGACCCATGCGGCGCTTTTTCGGTGGCCTGTGGCGGGCCATCAACGGCACCCGCCTGGTCATTCTCAATATCGTTTTCTTCCTGCTGCTGTTCCTGTTTCTCGGCCTGATGGCCGGAAAGCCGGCGCCCACGGTGGATGAGCGCACCACTCTGGTGCTGAATCCAAGCGGCATGATCGTGGAGCAGTCCACAGCCGATCCGACCTCGCGGGCCCTGTCCAGGCTTCTCGGTGAGGACTTGCCCGAGGTGCAGCTGCGTGACCTGGTGCGCGCCATCGACGCCGCCGCCGAGGACCCCAACATCGAGCGCATGCTGATCCGCCCGGACCAGGCCATCGCCGGGCTGAGCACCCTGCGCGAAGTGTCCGGGGCGCTGGCGCGCTTCCGCGCCAGCGGCAAGCAGATCGTCGCCTATGCGGAAGGCATGGGACAGAGTCAGTACTATCTGGCGGCCCAGGCGGACGAAATCTGGATGCATCCTTACGGGGGCACCGTCCTGGAGGGTTTCTCCCGCTTTCGCCAGTATTACCGCGAGGCGCTGGAGGACAAGCTGCTGGTCGACGTTCACCTGTTCCGCGCGGGCACGTTCAAGTCCTTCGGCGAGCCCTATTCGCGCGACGACCAGTCCGAGGAAGCCCGCGAGGCCGACCTCTACGTTCTGCAGGGCCAGTGGCAGCAGTATCTGACCGACGTGGCTGCGGCGCGCGAATTGACGGTGGAGGGCCTGGCCGCCGACATCGATGCCCTGCCCGAACGCATCGTCGCAGCCGGCGGCGACCTCGCGCAGATGGCGCTCGACATCCGTCTGGTGGACGCGCTGAAGACCGCCGACCAGGTGCGCGACGAACTGATGTCGCGAGGCGTCGCCGACGAGGAAGGCAAGACCTTCCGCCAGATTGCGCTGAGCGCCTATCTGGCCGCCATCGATGCGCGCAAGCCAGTGATCGACTCGCGGCCGCAGATTGCTGTGGTGGTCGCCATGGGGTCGATCATCGACGGCGACCATCCGCAGGGTACGGTGGGCGGCGAGTCGACTTCGCGTCTTCTGCGCAAGGCGCGCGAGGACGAGGAGGTCAAGGCGGTGGTGCTGCGCGTCAATTCGCCCGGCGGCAGCGTGTTCGCCTCCGAGCAGATCCGCCGCGAAGTGCAGCTGCTGCGCGCCGCCGGCAAGCCGGTCATTTCCTCGATGGGCGATGTTGCCGCCTCCGGCGGCTACTGGATCAGCATGGACACCGACGAAATCTGGGCGCATCCGACCACGGTGACCGGCTCGATAGGCGTCATCGGCCTGTTCTTCAGCGTGCCGCGCACGCTCGACGCCATTGGCATCCACACCGACGGCGTCGGCACCACGCCCTGGGCAGGTGCCTTCGATCCCACCCGGCCGCTGGATCCGCGCGTCGGCGACATCATCCAGACCATCATCACGCGCACCTACCAGGACTTCCTGGAAGCCGTGGCGCACGGCCGCGACAGCACCCCCGAGGCCATCGACCGTGTCGCTGGCGGGCGCGTATGGACCGGTGCCCAGGCGCAGGAGCGCGGCCTGGTGGATCATCTCGGCAGCTTCGACGACGCCGTTGCCGCCGCCGCGACCCGCGCCGGTCTGGATGACTATCAAGTGGTCTACATCGAACGTGAGCCAACCGCCTTCGAGCAGTTCCTCGCCAACATGGGCGGGTCGGCGCTGGCCGGCTTCGTCGCCGAGCGCGGCTGGGTAGGCGGCCTCGGGGCACGTCTGGCCGGGGGCAAGGTGCTGTCGCGCATGGAAGCCGACCTGCGCTACCTGGAGCTTGCTCGCGACAAGCCGCTGGCGCCGCACGCACACTGCTTCTGCGGGCTCGACTAGGGAATCAGGAGTAGTACGGATAAGCAAGTTTGATTGGACGCCCGAGTATTTCTCGGGCATACCCGGGCGCGGCGTGGGTCGCGCCTTGTGTTGGGCCGGCAACGCGGTCCTGCTGTTGACCGCGCTGGTGCCGCTGCTCGGGATCGCCGCGTCCGGACCGTTCGCGCCCGGCTTGGGCCAGCTCCTGATCACGACCGCTGTCGCGGCATGCGCCGGACTGGCGCTGCTGGGTCTCGGCGCCACCTGCATCAACGTGGCGCGCAACGAGTAGCGCGGCGGCCGCGCACTCGGCGGGGACGGCGAAAAACCCCTCGTACGGTCACGTCGGCACGTCCCTCTCGCGCACACGCGCCGCAAGCCTACTCATGCAGCGCGTCCTGAGCGACTCGGGCACGTCGTGCGTCTCCTGATCCGGCCTGCAGCGTCCAATCCGGTGTCGGCCTGGACTGGACGGGTCGAGACGTCCTGCCTTGACCAGCATCAACATGGCGCGGCATCGATTCCCTAGACTGGAGCGCGTGACCGCTCATCGAAGCAGGGCATGAAAGTAGCCGACACCTCGACTGCCCCACCGGTATTTCGCGCCCGCGGCCTGACCAAGGTCTACCGCATGGGGGAGGTCGAAGTGCACGCGCTGCGCGGCGTCGACCTTGAACTGTTTGCCGGAGAGTTCATCGTCCTGCTCGGTGCTTCCGGCAGCGGCAAGTCGACCCTGCTCAATATCCTCGGTGGTCTGGATGCGCCGAGTGCAGGCCATGTGATCTGCAACGGTCATGATCTGGTCGGCGCAGGCGAAGCCGCGCTGACCGCGTTTCGGCGCGAGCACGTCGGGTTCGTGTTCCAGTTCTACAACCTCATCGCCAGCCTCACGGCGCGCGAGAACGTGGCGCTGGTCACCGAGATCGCCCGCGACCCGCTGACGCCGGAAGAGGCGCTGGGTCTGGTCGGGCTCGGCGAACGCATGGACCATTTCCCGGCCCAGCTCTCCGGTGGAGAACAGCAGCGGGTGGCGGTGGCGCGGGCGATTGCGAAGCGGCCGTCGGTGCTGCTCTGCGACGAGCCCACTGGCGCGCTCGACTCAAAGACCGGCATCGGTGTGCTCGAAGCGCTGGAGCGGGTCAACCGCGAAACCGGAGCACTCACCGTGGTGATCACCCACAACGCGGTGATCGCGACCATGGCCGACCGGGTGATCAGCCTGAGCGACGGTCGCGTCAGCGAAACGCACCGCAACGCGCACAAGGCGAAGCCGTCGGAGCTGTCCTGGTGAAGGCGCTCGATCGCAAGGTGCTGCGCGAGTTCATCGAGCTCAAGGGCCAGGTGATCGCCATTGCGCTGGTGATGATCGGCGGCATCGCCACCCTGGTGATGAGCCAGACCAACTACCACGCGCTGTCCGACACCCGCGACGCCTACTATCGCGAGTACCGCTTTGCCGACGTGTTCGCGCAGGTCAAGCGCGCGCCGCAATCACTGCTTGCCGAAATCCGCGCGATTCCCGGCGTACGCCAGGCCGAAGCACGCGTGGTCGCGGGCGTCAGCCTGGAGGTCGGGGACTACAGCGACCCGATCACCGGATTGCTGGTGTCGCTTCCGGCCGACGCCGAGGCCGGCGCCGGACTGAACCGCGTGTTCCTGCGTGGCGGCCGCCTGCCGCATCCGCACCGCAGCGGCGAGGTGGTGATCGGCGAGGCCTTCGCCAAGGCGCATGGGCTGCGGCCCGGCGATTCACTGACCGCCATCATGAACGGTCGCCGCCAGGCGCTGGACGTGGTCGGCGTCGGGCTGTCGCCCGAGTTCGTGTACCAGATCAAGCCCGGGGAACTGGTCCCCGACTTCGAACGCTACGGCGTGCTGTGGATGGCGCACGAACCGCTGGCCGCGGCCTTCGACATGACCGGCGCCTTCAACGACCTGGTGCTGACCCTGTATCGCGACGCCGTGCCGCGCGACGCGCTGGACCGGCTGGATGCGCTGCTCGGACCCTACGGCGGCACCGGTGCGCATGGCCGCGACCTGCAGATGTCGCACCGCTTCCTCGACGAGGAACTCGGCCAGCTGCAGGTGATGACGCGACTGTTCTCCATCATCTTTCTCGCGGTGAGCGCGTTCCTGCTGAACGTGGTGGTGGGCCGTCTGATCGCCACCCAGCGCGAACAGATCGCCGTGCTCAAGGCCTTCGGCTATACCCGCTTAGAGGTGGCGCGCCACTATGCGCTGCTGGTGCTGCTGATGGTCTCGGTGGGCATCCTGCCCGGCCTGGTCATCGGCGCCTGGCTGGGACGCGGGTTGGCCAACCTGTACATGGTGTTCTACAGCTTCCCGTTCCTGCGGTGGTCGCTGGATCCCGGTGTGATCGCCATGGGCGTGCTGTTCGCGCTCGGCTCGGCGCTGGTCGGCACCGCCGCCGCGCTGAACCGCGTCATGCGCCTGCAGCCGGCCGAGGCGATGCGTCCAGAGGCGCCGCCGTCTTTCCACCGCACGCTGTCCGAACGCATCGGTGCTGGCGCCCTGCTCGACCCGCCGGCACGGATGATCCTGCGCAATCTCGAACGCCGTCCGCTGCGCACGCTGATGTCGGTCCTCGGCATCGCCATGGCGGGCGGCATGGTGGTCATGGGTCGCTTCCAGAGCGCCGCGGTGGAGCACATGATCGAGCTGCAGTTCGGCTTTGCACAGCGCGACGACCTCACCGTGAGCTTCATCGAGCCGGCGTCGCCTGGCGCGCTCGACGACCTCGCCACGGTGCCCGGCGTGCGTCGGGCCGAACCCTTCCGTCATGCCGGCGCCATCCTGCGCAACGGCCATCGCGAGTACCGCACCGCGCTGCAGGGCCTGCCCGAAGGCGCCGACCTGAGGCGTGTGCTCGACACCGAACTGGAGCCGCACACGCCGCCGCGCGACGGCGTCATGCTGACCGACTACCTTGCCGACATGCTGGCGTTGAAGCAGGGCGACCTGATCGAGATCGAGTTTCTGGAAGGTCATCGGCGCAGAGTCTTCGTGCCGTTGGCCGGTACCGTGCAGGAGTATCTCGGGGTCGGCGCCTACAGCGACCGCCGCTTCGTCAACGAACTCCTTGGCGAGGACGAGGTGATCTCCGGTGCCTATCTGGCGCTCGATCCGGGCGCGCGCGAAAGGGTGGTGGCCGCGCTTCGCGAGCGTCCGCGGGTAGCCGGCGTCAGCGATCGCCTGGCCTCCATCCGCAGTTTCCGCGACACCATGGCCGAAACCATGCTCACCTTCACCCTGGTCATGACCCTGCTGGCCGGCGCCATCGCGATCGGCGTGGTGTACAACTCGGCACGTCTGACCCTGGCCGAACGCAGTCGCGAGCTGGCCAGTCTGCGCGTACTCGGCTACACGCGCGGCGAGGTCAAGGCGCTGCTGGTCGGCGAACTGATGGTGCTGACCTTCCTCGCCCTGCCGCTCGCATTCGCCATCGGTCACGGCCTGTGCTGGCTGCTGACCACCGCCTTCACTTCCGACCTGTACCGCATCCCCCTGGTGATCTCGCCGCCCGGCTTCGGCTTCGCCGGGCTGGTGATCCTTGCCGCGGCTGCGCTTTCTGCCCTGCTGGTTCAGCGACGCCTCGACCGCCTCGATCTGGTTGGCGTCTTGAAGACCAAGGAGTGAAAGTCTTGAAGATCCATGCCAGTCCGCAAAGGACGCAAAGTACGCGAAGAAGAGCTGTTGAGGGCTTTTCTTTGCGAGCTTTGCGTCCTTTGCGGACCGGAAGGCTCTTTCCACCAGCTGCTGTCCTGTTCGGCGCGCTGCGCGCGCCCACCACCCGGATAAATCCATGAAACCCGCTCGACTTGTTCGCTACGTCATTGTTGTCGCCGTCGTTGTCGGCCTGCTGGCGATGGCCTTCAGGCCGATACCGATGCTGGTCGACACGGCGGAAGTGGATCGCGGCACGGTGACCGAGACCTTTGATGCCGAAGGCCGCACCCGGGTGATCGATCGCTATCTGCTCACCGCGCCGATCCTGGCGCAGGCGCAGCGCCTGATGTTCCAGCCCGGCGATCCGGTCTACGTCGGTCAGACCCTGGTGGCACTGGATCCGGTGGCGGCGCCGGCGTTGGATGCACGCAGTCGGACCGCGGCGGAGGCGCAGGTCGCCGCTGCCGAGGCGCGCGTGCAGGGCGCGCGCGCGCTGGCGGAGGCTGCCGGCGATGTGTCCAGGCAGGCCGCTTCCGAGTTCGCGCGCCTGCAGCAGCTTGGCGAGCGCGGGCTGGTGTCGAAGGACCAGGTGGAGCGTGCCGACACCGAACGTCGCCGCGCCGAACGCGAGGCGATGAGCGCACGCTTCCAGCGCGCCACCGCCGAGCACGAGCTGGAAGCCGCACGTGCGGTGCTGCAGCACGGCGGCCGCGCCGACGCCCCGCTGGCGGTGCAGGCGCCGATCACCGGCGTGGTGCTGCGCCGCGCCTTCGAAAGTGCGCGCACGGTGCAGGCGGGCGAGGCGCTGCTCGAAATCGGCGACCCCGGCGCACTCGAAGTCGAGGTCGAGGTACTGAGCGCCGACGCCGTACGCCTGCGCGAGGGCATGGCGGTGCAGCTTACCCGCTGGGGCGGCGAAGGCCATCTCGACGGCCGCGTGCGGCGCATCGAGCCGTCCGCCTTCACCAAGGTCTCGGCGCTCGGCGTCGAGGAGCAGCGCGTATATGTCTACGTCGACATCGTCGCCCCACACGAGCAGTGGGCGCGCCTTGGAGACGCGTACCGGGTCAACGCGCGTTTCGTGCTGGCCGCGGTGGAGGACACTTTGCGGGTGCCGCAGAGCGCGCTGTTCCAGCATGGAGACGGCCTCGCGGTGTTGCGCATCGACGACGGTCGCGCGCGCGTGGCTGCGGTTGACGTCGGACTGCGCGGCGGCCTGTGGGCCGAGGTGCGTGCGGGACTCGGCGACGGTACGCGCGTGATCGTGCATCCGGACCGCGAACTGCTCGACGGCGACCGTGTGCGCCAGCGCTGAGGCAGCCGATCGAATGCGGGACTTGGTGCGCGGGTCGCGGCAACGCACAATCGGCGCGTGATCGAAGACTGGCTCAGACAGCGACTGGATACCCTCGCGCCTGCCGCAGTGCTGCGCGACGACCTCGCGGCGCTGCTGCGCGTCAGCGATGTGGCCTTCGACCTGATCCAGCACGACAGCGCGGCGCCGCAGCGTCTGGCGCGCCTGCGCGATGACGTCCGCGGCGCTTCGGCGCGGGGCGATGCGCTGCGCGGCGATGCGACCGACTTCGAGGCGCTGCGTCGTTTCCGCCGCGACGAAAGTCTGCGCCTGGCCTGGCGCGATGCGCTCGATCTCGACAGCGTCGAAGCCACCCTGGCGCAGGTGTCGGAGCTGGCCGAAGTCTGTCTCGACATCGCCATCGGCTGGCTGCGCGGCGAGCTGGCGGAGCGCCACGGGCTGCCGCGCGATGCGCGGGGTCGCGAAGTGGGGCTTGCGGTGCTCGGCCTCGGAAAGCTCGGCGGCGGCGAGCTCAATTTCTCCTCCGATATCGACCTGATCTACGTCTACAGCGAGGCCGGTCGCAGCGACGGCGCCCGCGCGCTGGAGAACGAGGACTGGTTTGCTCGTCTCGGCCAGCAGCTGGCGCGCCACCTGAGCGAGGTGACCGCAGCGGGCTTCGTCCATCGTGTCGATCTGCGCCTGCGGCCGTTCGGCCACTCCGGACGTATTGCCGCCAGCTTCGCCGCCGCCGAGCAGTACTACCAGCGCGAGGGCCGCGACTGGGAACGCTACGCCTGGATCAAGGCGCGTCCAGTGGGGGGAGACCGCAAAGCGGGTGCCGAGCTGATCCGCAGCCTGCGTCCGTTCGTCTATCGTCGCTATCTCGACTTCCCTGCCATCGCCGGCATGCGCGAAATGAAGGCGATGATCGAGGCCGAGGTGGCTCGACGCGAGCTCGACGAGGACCTCAAGCTCGGTCGCGGCGGCATCCGCGAGATCGAGTTCGTCGTGCAGCTCACGCAGCTGATCCGCGGCGGGCGCGAACCCGAACTGCGCGTGCCCGGCACCCTGCCGGCGCTGGCTGCGGCCGCACGACTGGGCTACATGGAGGAGACCGAAGCGCAGCGCCTGGCCGTGGCCTACCGCTTCCTGCGGCGCCTCGAAAACCGGGTGCAGATGCTCGGCGACGCGCAGACCCACACCCTGCCCGACGACGCGCCGACGCGCGCGCGACTGGCCGCCGGTCTGGGTTTTGCCGACAGCGACGACCTGCTTGAAGCGCTGACGACCCAGCGCCGCATCGTCCGCGAAGCTTTCGACACGGTGTTTTCCGAGTCCGGTCCGCCGGTGCCGCCGCCGGACGCGCTGACCACCCTGTGGCGTGCGCTGGTTGATGAGACCGGCGTCGAGGCGCCGGACGCACTCGACGATGCCTGCCTGTCGCGCCTTCAGCAGTTTGCCCGCAGCGGCTCGGTGCAGGCCCTGTCGAGCCGGGCGCGGGCGCGCCTCGACCGGCTGATGCCTGCCTTGCTTGCGGTCGCCTTTGCCAGCGGCGAGGCGTCTCGCGTGGTGCCGATGCTGCTTGATCTGCTGACCGTTCTGGCGCGCCGTTCAAGCTATCTCGCCCTGCTCGACGAACACCCGGCCGCGCTCAAGCGTCTGGTCGACGTATTTCAACGCAGCGCGCTGATGGCCGAGCAGCTGATCCGTCATCCGCTGCTGCTCGACGAGCTTCTCGGCGCGCCGGTGGAGAATGAGCCCGAAGCGATGATCGAGGCCGCCATTGACCGCGCGCTGCGCCTCAGCGTGGCGGGCGACCTCGAAAGCGGCCTGGCTGCGCTGCACGAGGCCAAGGCGCAGGCAGCCTTCCGCTTCGGCATGCGCCGTCTCGACGGCACTGACAACGCCGTCCAGTGCGCGTCCGGTCTTGCAACCCTGGCCGACCGCCTGGTCGGCAAGGTCTGGCAGCTGGCCGAGGAGGACATGCATGCGCGTCACGGACGCATCGTCGCCGGCGACGACAGCGGCGCCGCGGTGCTCGGCTACGGCAGTCTCGGCGGACGCGAGCTTGGCTTCAGCTCCGACCTCGACCTGGTGTTCCTCTATGACCCGGCCGCGCTGCGCGCGCAGAGCGACGGGCCGCGCCCACTGGATCCACCCAGCTATTTCTCGCGGCTCGCCCAGAAGCTGGTGCATCTGCTCAGCAGCCCCGGGCCGGCCGGGCCGCTCTACGAAGTCGACGTGCGCCTGCGCCCGGAGGGCGCGCGCGGACTGCTGGTGGTCAGCCTGGAGGCCTTCGCCACCTACCAGCGCAATCGCGCGCGCACCTGGGAGCATCAGGCGCTGGTGCGCGCGCGCTGGCTGTGCGGTGCGCAGGGCCCGCGACCGGCGTTCGAGGCGATCCGTCGCGCCGCGCTGTGCGCCGGCCGCGATCCGGACTTGCTGCGCGCCGATGTGCTCGAAATGCGTGAGCGTCTGCGTCGGGAGCGCGACCGTTCCGCGAATGGCCAGTTCGACATCAAGCAGGGGCGTGGCGGCCTCGTCGATCTCGAGTTCCTGGTGCAGTGGGCGGTGCTGCGCCACGCACCGCGCCGCCCGTCGCTGACGGAGGCCAGCGACACCGAATCGCTGCTGCACGGCCTGGCGGAAGCGGGCGTTCTGGACGACGCCCAGGCATTGAGCCACGCCCATCAGACCCTGCTCGCGGCCGCGTTGTCCTGCACCCTGCAGGGGCGCTCACGCTTGCTCCCGATCAACGAATCCCTGGCCGCGGCCGCCGCCACGGTGGAAGCGGCCCTGGCATCCTGCGGGCTGCGAGAGGACTGAGCGAGGCTCAGCCGCTGCGCACGGGCGCCGGCTCGGCGAGACGGATCGGACGTCCGGCAAGCACCTCGGCCAGCGCTGCGCGCAGTCGGGCCTGTACGGCTTCAGGAGCGGCGCTTGATTCCGACGCCTCGAGCAGCCGCTGCAGCAGCATGGCCGCCGCCTCGAACTCGCCAAGCTCGGCCAGAGCGTAGGCACGCAGCTCGATCCAGCGCAGGTGCGGCTGCTGCTGGCGCAGGGTCTCGATCAGGGACAGCGCCAGCGGTGCGTCGCGCACCGCAGGATCGGGTGCAGCGACCAGAAGCTCCAGCCGCGCTTCAACCAGATCGTGCGCGGCGTTCTCGGCATCAGCGGCGGCGTCGAGCGTGCGCCGCGCGTCCTGCCACAGTCCGAGCGCCATTTCGAGACGCGCCAGCGCAAGCGCCGCGTTGCCGCGCGTGGGATCGAGTTGCGCGGCGCGCCTGAGCGCATCCAGAGCTGCGGCGTTCTGATCGCGGCGCGACAGCAGCTGACCGAGATTGAACCAGGCGTCGGCGAGATCGGCATCGGCGGCCACCGCCTCGCGGTAGCCGCGCTCGGCGGCATCGACATCGCCGCGGCGCAGCGCCACATGTGCGCTCAGTGCGAGCACGCGGCCGCGATCTTGCGATGAACTGGCAGCATCGAGAGCCGCGGCCAGACGCGTCACGGCCGCCTCGTGGCGGTCGGCATCGGTCAACAGCATGACCAGGCTCTGCAGCGCGTCGGCATGCAGCGGGTCGCGTTCGAGCACGTGCTGCAGCTCGGCCATGGCCTGGTCATGTCGCCCTGACCGGTGAAGCAGCGCCGCCAATCGAAGGCGCGCATCAACATGATCGGGAGCCATCGACAGCAGGCTTTCGAGCGCGGCTTGGGCAGCCTCAGGGCGCTCAAGCCGCTGCTCCGCCGCGGCCAGGTCAAACCAGCCTTCGACAAAGTCGGGGTCAGCTGCGACCGCCTTGGCAAAGGCTTCGGCTGCCTGCCCGAATACGCCGCGCGCCGCATGCACCTGGCCCATGCCGTAGTGCGCCAGGGCAAAGTCCGGGTCCACCTCGAGGGCCAGCCGGTAGTGGTGGAGCGCGGTATCGAGATCGCCGGACTCGCGCGCGCGGCGCGCACGCATGTGCAGCGAGCGTGCCCCGGTGATCAGCGTCGAAAGAGCGTCGAGAATGGGATCGTCGTACTGCAGGCTGGTGGTGCCGGCGCGGGCCAGCTCGGCGCGCGCCGCCGCCGTGTCGCCTTGGTCGCGCAGCGCCTGCGCCAGCGGGTGGCGCAGCGCGTCGGCGCCGGGCTGCTCGCTGAGCACGGCGCGCAATTCACGGATGGCGGTGTCGTTGTCGCCCGCCAGGACAGCACTGCGACCAAGACCGGCGCGCGCCGCGAGCGCAGTCGCCGGCTGCGCCAGCGCGGCGTTGAAGTGCGTGCGCGCGTCTTCGATGTGTCCTCGCGCGAGCGCGATGTCGCCGAGTCTGAGCCTTGTGTGGCCATCGTTCGGTGCCAGCGCGAGCGAGCGCTCGAGGTGAGACTCGGCGGCTTCAGGACGACCGTCGAGCTGGTGCAGGGCGCCCAGCAGATAGTGCGAGGTGCGCTGCGCGGGATTCAGGGTGATCACGTTGCGGAAGCAGGCCTCGGCCGCCGGGTAGAGCTCGTGTGCCATGTAGTGGCGGCCCAGATCGAAATACAGCCGAGCGGCTTCCAGCGGCGTGATCTCGGGGTGCGCCAGGCTTTGCTCGGTGCGGCGTCTGAGCTGGTCCAGCTTCTCGGCGTCGGCGATCTCGCGCAGATCGAGTCGTACCTGCGGCACCTCGACCAACTGGTCGCGCCAGCGGTCCGCTTCACCGTCGCCGCAGGCCGTGAGGGCGCAGAACATGAGCGCCGCCAGCGCGCGCAGCAAACTTCGCGATGTCATGGCGCCGCGCCATCCGCGTTCAGCACGTGGTAGCGACCCGGCTTCAGCCCCTGCGCACGCATCTCGCGGCCGTCGCGCCAGCGCACCACGACATCCACCGGCGAGTCGTCGTCGCCGAGCCCGAACAGCAGTCGTGGATCATGCGCGGACGCATAGCTGCCGTCGGTGCGCACCCGCCGCCACAGCGTACGCCCGTCTGCAAGCTGGATGCCTGCGCGTGCGCCGGTCGCGTCGATGCCTCGAGCGTCGAGCAGGCGCAGCCCGATCCACTGATGCCGCGCGCCGGCGCGGTTCATCAGCAGGCGGGCGCGGCCTCCGGCATTGTTGACGACCAGGTCGGGAGCGCCGTCATTGTCGAGGTCGCCCACGGCCAGTCCGCGGCCCACGGCGGGGTCGAGCAGCGCCGGCACCTGATGACTGACGTCCTCGAAGCGGCAGTCGCCGAGGTTGCGCATCAGCTGGTCGGGCTGCTCCAGCGGGAACGCACTGTCGCCGAGTCGTGACTCGGCCAGCGTGACCAGACCGTTGACGCTGGCCAGATCGAGCCAGCCGTCGAGATCGTAGTCGAGGAACACGATGCCGAAGCCGGTGTACTGCCAGCTCGGCATGGCGATGCCGCGCAGCCGTGTCTCGTCGCGGAAGGTGCCGGGACCGGTCTGCAGGTACAGCGTGTTGTGCTCGTTGGTGAGGTGGCTGACCACGATGTCGTCGCGACCATCGCCGTCACAGTCGGCGGCGTCGACGCCCATGCCCGCTTCCGCGCGACCCTCGGCGTTCACCGCCACGCCGGCGAGCAGCGCTTCGTTGCGGAAGGTGAAATCGCCGTTGTTCAGCCACAGCTCGTTGGCCATGCCGTCGTTGGCCACGTAGATATCGGGCAGGCCGTCGCCGTCGACGTCGAGGATCACCACGCCAAGCGAAGCGCCGCTGAAGCCGCGTATACCGGATCGCTCGGAAACGTCTTCGAAGCGGCCGTCGCCGAGATTGCGGTAGAGGGTGTTGGGCGCCGGGTCGTAGGCCTTGGGGCCGCAGTAGTCGAGCTGGCCCGCGGGAGAGAAGCACTGCTTGGTCTCGTCGGCGCGGTAGTCGAGGTAGTTCACCACGAACAGGTCGAGATGGCTGTCGCCGTCGAAGTCGTGGAAGGAGGCACCCACGCTCCAGGCCGAGTCGCCGACGCCTGCCTGGTGAGTGACATCGACAAAGCGACCGTCGCCCGTGTTGTGCAGCAGCCGGTTGGCGCCGAGATTGGCGAGGTAGATATCGGGATGACCGTCGCCATCGAAGTCGCCGACCGCCACGCCCATCCCGAGCGCCGAGACGGCGTGGCGGCCGCGATGATCGAGGGCGATGCCGCTTGCGTCGCTGACGTCTTCGAATCGCGGCGTGCGCGACGCACCGCTGCCTTGCACGCCAAGATTGCGGAACAGCCGGTCGGAAGGCGCGGCGGCACCGCTCGCTGACGCCGTACGCACACCCTGCACGAGGTACACGTCGAGCAGGCCGTCACCGTCGTAGTCGAGCACGGCGACGCCGCTGCCGA
>CAZGKE010000011.1:33416-37922 GCA_964526035.1 uncultured Gammaproteobacteria bacterium
TACACGTCGAGCAGGCCGTCACCGTCGTAGTCGAGCACGGCGACGCCGCTGCCGACGATCTCGGGCATGCGCAGCGCACCGCGCGCGCCGTTGTCGTGCAGGAAGTCGAGCCCGGCGGCGGCGCTGGTGTCGACGAACGGCGGTTCGCCTGGAGCGGTGATCTGGTCAGGCGCCGCCTGCGGATTCTGGTCGGGCTCCGCCGTGCTGCACGCGGTCAGCAGCAGGACCAGGAGCGGTACGGATGCGGTGGCGGGGCGTCGCGACATGCCGTCATCATCGCGCAGGCGCCGCCGCAGCCGCCACCTCAGGACAGGCCGAGTCGCCTGACAAGTTCCGCCGCCACCTCGGGCAGCTCGCGCAGCGGCGGCGACGACCAGGGCCGGTATTCGAGACGCAGCGGACGCGCATGGCCGCGTTCGAGCAGGTCGCGATGGAAGCTGGCGAGCCGTTCGCCCGGCACTCGCGGCGCGGCATAAAGCACCGGCACACTGACCGCGCAGGCCTCCGACAGCATGTTCACCGAGTCGCCGGTCACGACGATGCGGTCGGCGTGGGCGAGCATGCCCGGATAGGCATTGTCGGCGTCGCCAGGCAGCGCGAAGCGGGCGTCGGGAAAGCGCGCACGCAGGGCGTTGACGGCCCAGGCCGGCGTGCGCCGCGAGGCGGCGATCATCAGACTGCCATCGTCGCGCGCCTGCCAGTGCTCCAGGATCGTCGCCATCTTCAGCAGGTCGGCACGTCGCCAGCGCAGCTGTCGCGTCGGACCACCCAGAAGTACACAGGTGCGCGGACCCGGCAGTCCGCCGAGCGCAGCATATTGCTCTCGCGCCGACGCCAGCCAGGCGTCGTCGATGCCATGCAGGCTGCCCGTTGTAGCCACCACGTTGGCGCCGGTCAGACCGTCGTGACGCGGCGCCACCACCGCATCGAACAGGGCCGGGTCGATGCGCGGATCGAGAATCTGGACCGTGCGGACGCCCTGCTCGCGCAGCCGGCGGGTGGCCAGAGCGGCAAGACGCCCGCAGCCGATCGCCAGCTCCGGCCACGGCGGCTGCAGATCCAGATCGGACAACGACCCGAAATGCGGCGCCAGCAGGCGTGCCCGCCAGCGACCGCGCAGGCGGACGGTCTCGGCCTGCACGCCCAGCGCAGCGGCCAGCGCCAGCGCCTGGCGTTCGTTCCCGGCGGCGCCGTCGCTCAGCGCCCAGGCCTTCACGCGGCCACCGACTCCATCGGCGGCCCGGCGGGGACGCCGGCCGCTTCGAAGGCTGCGAAGTAGCGCATCAGGAACTCCACCAGCAGCCGCGTTTTCGGCAGGTCGGCCCGACGCCGCGGCAGGACTGCGCGCAGCCGCGCAGACGGCACGCTGTAGTCGCCCAGCACTTCCTGCAGGCGGCCCTCGTCCAGATCGTCCGCGCACAGGAAGCGCGGCAGCACGGCCACACCGCGGCCCGCCAGCGCCAGCGAGCGCATCACCCCGCCGTTGTTGGAGGTGGCGAGCGGCGATACCGTGACGGTGTGGCGCTGACCGTCGCGCTCGAACGCCCAGTCCTGGCCGGAACCGGCGTGCAGGTAATGGATGACCTGGTGTTGCCGCAGGTCGGCCGGCACTCGCGGCGAAGGCTGCGCACGCAGATAGGCAGGTGCCGCGACGCAGACCAGGGCCACGCGGCAGATCGGCTCCTCGTGGTACTGCCCGGAAATGCGCTCGGCATCATTCAGAACCAGGTCGTAGCCTTCTTCCACCGGATCGATTTCGCGGTCGTTGAGGATGACTTCGGCGTGGATCTCCGGATGCCTGCCCATGAAGCAGGCCAGCGCCGGACCGAGGAAGGCGATGCCGAACGAGGTCGGGCTGGACACCCTGAGCGAGCCGCGCAGGGCGGCCGCTCCGGCGCTGACCTCGGCCTCGACAGCGTCCATTTCCTCGACGATCGGCGCCATGCGTTCGCGGTACAGGGTGCCCGACTCGGTGAGCCGGACGCGCCGCGTGGTGCGCAGCAGCAAGGGCGTGCCGAGCGCCTCCTCGAGATCGCGGACGCGGCGGCTGGCCAGTGATCGGGCGATGCCGAGCTGTTCGGCGGCGGCGGTGAAATTCTCCAGCTCGGCGACGCGGAGAAAGGTGCGAATGGCGGTCAGTTGGTCCATATGTGTCGAAATGTAAACAACGAGGTCGAATTGACGGATATTATATGGACGTTTGTCTACTTTGTATGCTGTAGCCACGTGACCGGCGTCGGCCGCGTCGTTTCACCCATCACCCAGGAGATTGCCATGATCCGTCCATCCGTCCTCGCCGTGACTCTCGCCGCAGCGCTCGCAAGTCCCTACGCCGAGGCCGCGCAGCCCTGGCAGGCTGACCTTGCCCATACCCAGGTGCTGTTCACCGTCAACCACCTCGGCTTCACCAACCTGACCGGCCAGTTCCGCGTGGTCGCGGCCGACCTGCAGCTCGACACCGACGACTGGTCGAAATCGTCGGTGACCGCGACCCTGGAAGCCGCCAGCGTCGACATGAACCACGAAGGCATCGATCGCCATCTCAAGAATCCCGACTTCTTCGATGTCGACAATCATGCCGCGCTGAGCTTCCGCAGCACCGCAGTCGAACAGGTGGGCGAGGGACGCCTGAAGCTCGACGGCGAGCTGACCATGATCGGCAAGACCCTTCCGGTCAGCCTCGACGTCACCATCAACAAGCTCGGCGCGCATCCGATGCGCGGCACGCCCTGGGTCGGCTTCCGCGCCGAGGGCAGCCTGAAGCGCAGCGCGTGGGGCATGGACTACGGCGTGCCCAACGTCGGTGACGAGGTCGGCATCATCATCAACCTCGAAGCTTCCGGACCTGCCGAGTAACTCCATGCTGTCGTTGCGTCGCGCCGCCGACCGCGGTCGGGCCAGCTTCGGCTGGCTCGATTCGCGGCACACCTTTTCCTTCGGCGAGTACTACGACCCGCAGCATATGGGCTTCGGCCCGCTGCGGGTGATCAATGACGATCGCGTGGCGCCGGGCGGAGGTTTCGCGCCGCACGGTCACGCCAACATGGAGATCATCACCTACGTGGTCGAAGGGGAACTGGAGCATCGCGACAGCCTCGGCCACGGTTCGGTGATCCGACCCGGCGACGTGCAGCGCATGAGCGCCGGCCTCGGCATTCGCCACAGCGAATTCAATGCTTCCAGAGTCGAGCCGGTGCGCTTCCTGCAGATCTGGGTGCAGCCGGACCAGCTCGACGCCGAGGCCGACTACGCGCAGAAGTTCTTCCCCGACAGCGAGCGCAGCGGACGACTGTGTCTGGTCATCGACCCGTCAGGCGCCGACGGCGCGCTGTCGATACGCCAGGATGCGCGGATGTATGCGGGGCTCCTGAAGCACGGTGAGGTCGTCACCCATGCGCTCGATCGCGGACGCCGCGCCTGGGTGCAGGTGGCGCGCGGCGCGCTGCAGCTCAATGGGCAAGCGCTGACCGAAGGTGACGGCGCCGCGCTGCGCGAAGTCGACGCCCTGCACCTTTGCGCAGACAGCGACGGGGCCGAGGTGCTGGTGTTCGATCTGCCGTAAGGCATCGCGCCGGGCAGGCCCGGCGCGATATGGGGATTGCTTCAGGGCGCAGGGTCGGGTGCGGAGTGCTGCGCCTTGCGCGGACCCAGGTGCTTGGCGAGGAAGCGCTCCACCGCCGTGTAGAACTCCACCTGGTTCTCGAACTTGCGGAATCCGTGGCCCTCATCGTCCTTGACGATCACCTCGTAGGGTTTGCCAGCCTGCTTCATGGCCTCTTCCATCACTTCCAGGTGCTTGATCACCACGCGCGGATCCTGTTTGCCGTAAGCCATCAGCACCGGCGCCTGGATCCTGCTGGCGTGATTGGTGGGCGAGCGGTCCTCGAGCATGGCCTTGTCTTCCTTCGGATCGCCGATCTGGCGCTTCATGGTCTCCATGTTGGAGGCCCAGGCGCCCGGCGCGGTTTCGAACAGCAGCGGGATGGAGGTGACGCCCACGTAGTTGATGCCGCAGCGGTACAGCTCCGGTGTGTAGGCCAGCCCGGCCATCACTGCGTAGCCGCCGTAGCTGGCGCCGTAGATACACACGCGCTCCGCGTCGGCGATGCCCTGGTCGATCGCCCACTGCACGGCGTCGCTGATGTCGTCCTGCATCTTGAAACCCCATTCGCGGTTGCCGGCCATCATCAGGCTCTCGCCGTAGCCGGTGGAGCCGCGGAAGTTGACCTGCAACACTGCATAGCCGCGGTTGGCGAGGAACTGCACCTCGGGATTGAAGCCGTAGGCGTCACGCGCCCACGGTCCGCCGTGCGGATTCACCACCAGCGGCAGGTCCTTCGCCTCGACCCCGCGCGGCGTGGTCAGGTAGCCGTGCAGGGTCAGCCCGTCGCGCGACTGGTACTTGATCGGCTGCATCGGCGCCATGTCCGCCGGCTTCAGCCATTCGCGCGATGACGCCAGCTCCTCCAGGCGCATGTTCTCGATGTCGAACAGGTAGTAGCGGCC
>CAZGKE010000011.1:38022-42731 GCA_964526035.1 uncultured Gammaproteobacteria bacterium
TTGCCGTCCTTGTCCATGAAGTACAGCAGGCGATCGTTGTTGGCCCACACGAAGCCGGACACGTCCTGGTGCACCACGCCGGTCACCACCCGCGGCTGCCGGGTTTTCAGGTCGATCACCACGATGTTCATGCGCGTGGCGCCGTTGGGAGCCTTCAGCGGCGCCAGCGCCGCCATGTGCCTGCCGTCCGGGGACAGTGACATGTTCGAGAATTCGGGCTTGCGGAAGAACGACTCGAGCGGAAGCTCGGCGACCTGCGCATGGCTCAGGGACGAAAACAGGAACGCGGCGAACGCCGCAATGTGCACCAGACTTCTCATGATGGGCTCCCGACCAGAAGTGCGCTGCCTGCGTGACAGCCGCCAATTGGGCATCATAGGGCCTGCTACCATCCTGCCTCCAGTGCCAACTGTCATGTATCCGGACCGTCATATGAACGCATCCCCCCTCTTCCTGCGCCTGCTGCTCGCCGCCGGCGTCGCCGTGGCCCTTGCCGCCTGTTCACCTGAAGAACCCGCTCCGCCGCCTGCACCTGAAGCTGCCGCGACCACGCCCGCCGAGGCGGCACCGGCGCAGCACGTCTTCAGCGCGGCCATTACCGCTTCCGACTATGCCGAACACCTGAAGACGCTTTCTTCCGACGAGTTCGAGGGCCGCGCACCGGGCAGTCGCGGAGAGCGCCTCACCACCACCTACCTCAGCGAGCAGTTCGCCCGCATCGGCCTGAAGCCCGGCAATCAAGGCGACTGGTTCCAGGCGGTTCCGATGGTGGAGATCACCCGTCCCGAGGAATCGCCGCTGGTGCTGCGCCAGGGCGACGAGGAAGTGGTGCTGGCCGCCACCACCGATGTGGTGCTCGGCTCGACGCGCCCGGTGGAGCGCATCGGCATCGACAATTCGCCGATGGTGTTCGTCGGCTACGGCATCGTCGCTCCCGAGTACGGCTGGAACGATTACGAGGGCCTCGATGTCACCGGCAAGACGGTGGTGATCCTGGTCAACGATCCGGGTTTCGCGACCCAGGATGCGGAGCTGTTCCGCGGCAACACCATGACCTACTACGGGCGCTGGACCTACAAGTACGAAGAAGCCGCCCGCCAGGGTGCCGCCGCGGCGCTGATCATCCACGAGACCGCTGCGGCCAGCTATCCCTGGGAAGTGGTCACCAATTCCTGGACCGGCCCGCAGTTCGACCTGCCCGACGGCGACAGCGCACCGCCGCGCCTTGACCTCGAAGGCTGGCTGACGCTGGAAGCGGCCACCGCGCTGTTCGCCCGCGCCGGTCACGACCTGTCGGCGCTGATGGAACAGGCACAAAGCCGCGAGTTCCGCGCCGTCGACCTCGGCACCACGGCGACCGCCAGCATCGGCCAGCGGGTACGCACGGCCAGCTCGAACAGCGTCATCGGCGTGCTGCCAGGCAGCGAGGCAGCGGATGAATACGTGCTGTTCATGGCGCACTGGGACCACCTTGGGCGGGTCTTCGGGCGGCCGGGCAGCGACGGCATATTCAACGGCGCCATCGACAACGCTACCGGTACCGCGGCGCTGCTGGAGCTGGCCGAGGCCTTCGCTGCGGGCGAACCGCCGCGGCGCACCCTGATCTTCGCCGCGGTGACGCTCGAAGAATCCGGCCTGCTCGGTTCGCGCTGGTATGCGCAAAACCCGATCTATCCGCTGGAAACCACCGCTGCGGTGATCAACATGGACGCCATGACCGTGGTCGGCCCCACCCGCGACGTGGTGGTGGTCGGCTACGGCAACTCGGAGCTGGAGGACTATCTGAGGGAGGCCGCCGAAGCTCAGAACCGCATCGTGGTGCAGGAAGCCCATCCCGAGCGCGGCTACTACTACCGGTCCGATCACTTCAACTTCGCCAAGGCCGGCGTGCCCGCGCTGTATGCCAAGGGCGGCACCGACCACGTCGAGAAGGGTCAGGCGCACGGCCAGGCGATCCAGGACGACTACAACAGCAACCGCTACCACAAGCCCGCTGACGTCTACGACCCCGAGTGGGATCTGCGCGGCGTGGTGCAGGACATGGAGCTGCTGAAGGCGGTCGCCGGGCGCATCGCCAACGAGTCGGGCTGGCCGAACTGGTACGAAGGCACCGAATTCCGCGCGTTGCGCGAGCAAAGCAACGAGGCGCGCCAGGCCGACAGCGCCGAATGACCTTCGCCGGGGCGCTGCGCGCGCCGCGCCCCGGCGTCAATGCCCACGCAAGCCACAGCCGGCGGTTGCGCGGGCGTGTCAGCAGGCTTCGGAACCTCCCGCTGCGACGCGAGAGGAGCGATTGAGCGAGTTTTTCGTGAAGGCGGCATGAAGCCCATACCGCGATGATGTGAAATCCGCCGGATCGCTGCATCCGCGTGCGCGCAACCCCCGTACCCGTGTTGGTGAAACCGCCCGTTGCGGTTTCGTTCAACCAGATTTCGGGGGATATCCATGTTTCGAATCACCATGCTCGTCTGCCTTGCCGTTCTCGCCGGCACGGCGTCCGCGGACGAGGCCGCTGCCATCCGCTTCAGCGACAAGCTCCTGCTCACCGGCGGCGTCACCCAGCTCGAAGGTGCAGCCGGCGGTGGCCTGACGCCGTGGGCGGTCATCGGCGGCTACGGCACGCGCGACCAGATCGGCGCCAATGCCTTCTACACCCGCGTCGAGATCGACGACTACCGATTGGATGCCGCCGGCGTCCTGGTCGGTTTCCACGACCGCTTCGAGCTGAGCTTCGCGCGGCAGCGCTTCGACACGCGCGAAGTCGGCGCAGCGCTCGGCCTCGGTGCCGGCTTCGAGTTCCGCCAGGACATCATCGGCGCCAAGCTGCGCCTGGCCGGCGACGCGGTGCTGGAACAGGATTCCTGGCTGCCGCAGATCGCGCTGGGCATCCAGCACAAGCGCAACAACCGGGGCGACATCATCCGCGCCATCGGCGGACGCAGCGCCAGCGGCACCGACATCTATCTCTCCGCCACCAAGCTTTACCTGGCTCAGAGCCTGCTGCTCAACGCCACCCTGCGCGCCACCAAGGCCAACCAGATCGGCATTCTCGGCTTCGGCGGTGATCGCCGCGACAGCTACAGCCTGCAGCCCGAGGCCTCGGTGGCCTGGCTGCTCAACCGCCAGCTGGCGATCGGCGCCGAATACCGCAGCAAGCCGAACAACCTCGGCATCGCCCGCGAGCAGGACTGGTGGGACGTGTTCGTCGCCTGGGCACCCAACAAGCACGTGTCGTTGACGCTGGCCTGGGCCGACCTCGGCGACATTGTCATTGCCCCGAATCAGAAGGGCACCTACCTGTCACTGCAGATCGGCTTCTGAGCCGGGAGTCCAACATGTCCATCAAGACCATCATCCTTTCCCTGCTTCTCGCTTTTGCCGCCGGCTCGGCCCACGCCGATACCGCCACCTTCCGCGCCTTCGGCGGGGTGGAGGGGCTGACCCGCGTGGTCGACGACTTCATGGTCGAACTGCTGGCCGACGCACGCACCCGCGAGTTCTTTGAAAGCGTCGACCAGGACATCGTCAAGCAGCTGCTCGTCGAGCAGTTCTGCGCGCAGCTTGGCGGCGGCTGCGTTTACAGCGGCCGCTCGATGGAGGAGAGCCACCGCGGCCTCGCCATCACCACGGCCCACTTCAACGCCTTGGTGGAAGCCCTGCAGATCGCCATGAACCGGAACGAGGTGCCGTTTCGCGCGCAGAACCGGTTGCTGTCCAAGCTCGCGCCGATGCACCGCGACATCATCGAGGAATGAGCATGCGCCACCTGCTTGCCCTGTCTGCGGCGCTTGCACTTGCCGCCTGCGCCGGCGCGCCGATCTCGTCGCCGCCCGCTATCGAAGCGCCGGCGTCGCAGCCCGCAACCGCGCCGGCGCCTGTCGAACTCGAAGGGGCAACACCCGATCCCGTCGAGCCGGACGCGGAGAAGCTCATCGTGACCGGGGATGTCGGCGGCGAAGCGGTGGTCGTGGTTCCGGTACCTCCTGTCGAGGCGCCCCCGGCCCCCGCGCCCATTTCCGAACCGGTGATCCCGGCCACGCCCGAGCCGGCCCCGGTTACCGCGGATCCTCCGACGTCCAACCTCTCAGGCACGGTGAGTCTGCTTCAGGTTCACGAAATTCCGGGTGGCCCGGCACTGCTGTCGCGCTCCTGGGTCGCATTCCACCCACGTACGCCGGTACGCGTGGAGCCCGGCGCGGAGCTGCGCATCCTGACCCGGCAGAGCCAGTTCCAGCCGCAGACCATGGCCATCCCCTTGGGCACCACTGTGCGCTTTCCGAACCTCGACCGCGTCCTGCACAACGTATTCTCGCTGACGCCCGGCAACACTTTCGACGTCGGCCTGTACGGACCCGGCGGCGGCGAGGCGCACCGCTTCGAGCGCGCCGGCTTCGTCGACATCTACTGCAACGTCCACCCCAACATGGCGGCCTTCCTGTGGGTGCTGGACACACCCTACTTCGCGCAGGTCAACTCCGACGGCAGCTTCCGCCTCGACAACGTGCCCGCGGTCGGCGGCGTGCTCGAGGTGTGGAACCACCGCGCCGACATCGTGCGCATCCCCGCGGTGGCGCCGGACGACAATCTGCGCGCGACCCTGCGCATCACCCAGCCGCCGGTGCCGCAGCACACCAACAAGCTGGGTCGGGAGTACTGAGCGCCGCCAGCCTCGCGCCTTCCCCGCGTGCGGGGGAGGCGCCGCATCCATA
>CAZGKE010000012.1:0-41704 GCA_964526035.1 uncultured Gammaproteobacteria bacterium
TCAACGCATGGAAGCCGGAGCTTGGAGAGGATGTCGACTTCCACTACATGCCGGCAGACTTCGGCGGCTACTGGACACCCTATGCACTGGCCTTTCATGCGGCCGAACTGCTGGGCGTACTCGACGACAGCCATGACGCGCTGTTCGAGGCCGTGCACCGCGAGCGCGTCTTGCCCGCCCACCCGCAGGCGACAGCGGACATCATCGACTGGCATGTCGAGCGCGGCGTCGACCGCGACGCCTTCGCAGGAGCGATGGCGAGTTTCGGCGTACGCACTCGCATCGGCAGTTCGCGCGAGCAGATCAAGCGCTGGGGCGTCGGCTACACGCCGACGCTCGTCATCGCCGGCAAGTATCGGATCGAACCGAGCAGAGACGGCGGCTTCGCACGCATGCTGCACACCGCAGACTGGCTGATCGAACAGGAACGCGATGACATGCGCGCAGCCACGACTGGACCCGCTTCGGCTTCTGACTGACAGCCGCTTGACCGACTTTCGGCGCTTGGTGGCTGCCCTACGATCGTCACCGGCCAAACGAGCCCACCGCCCCCTCCCCTGCGTACTTGCGACAAGGGAGAGGGCGGCGCAACGCTTACTCGAAGCCGTCGCTGAAGATCTGCGGACCCAGGCCCTGGCCATGCAGGTCGATGGACAGGTTGCCCGCGTCGGAATCGATGACCGCCGTGCCTGAGAAGGATCCATCCGCCGAGGGTGTGAAGGTGAATGTCAGGTCGCACGATGACTGCGCCGTGATCGTGGTCGGCGCCACGCAGGTGGTCGACGGTCCCTGCTGGAACTCGCCCCCTGGCAATGCGATGACACTCACATTCACGTCTACGACATTGGGATTGGAGACCGTCACGACGCCTTCCGCCGAGGTTTGTCCGACCAGAAGCGGACCGAAGTCGAGCGTGACCGGGTTCGGGTCGAGCGCCAGCAACACACCTGTGCCCTCCAGATTGAACTGGCCCAGCGACATGCCGGTGGTGGCGACATCGATGACGCTTGTCAGGGTGCCGGTTGCAGTGGGTGCGAACGCATAGACCAGATCGCAGGTTTCGCCAGGCAGCGACAGACTGAAGGGAAGCGGCGGACAAGTGGTGTCGGCTGTCAGCTGGAATCCGACGACGGGCGAAGTGATGCCGGTGATGTCGACCGACACCGTGCCCGCATTGGTGAGCGCGACGCTTTGACCGGGCGTCGTCTGACCGATCACGACTGATCCGAAATCGACCTGTGTGGGAGCAATGTCGAGTACGGGCGGATCCTGGCCCGCCCCGCTCAGGGTGAAATCGCCGACCACCGTACCGTTCGAATCGAAGATCTGAAAGTCCTGCACCACGATCCCGCCGACCAGCGGCTCGAAGCGATACATCAGTTCGCACACCGCACCTGCGACAAGCGTGAAGGGAGGTGCGGGACAGGTGGTGGCGGGATCGGCGTGGAACGGCGCCAATGCCGGGTCGATGCTGTCGATGTCGATATCCAGCAGCCCCTGGTTGTTCAGGCGAACACCGGACGGCGGCGAAACCTGACCCAGGAACACCACGCCAAAGTCGCGGAACTGCGGGTCGACCACCAGCGCCTGCTGCAGTTCGCCGGTCACCGCCAGCGCATACGGCTGGTCGCCGCCGGTGGCGATCTGGATGGCGCTGACCCGGATCTCGTGGACGCCCGCACCCGGCGTGGGCAGCACGATCTGGTGCACCGTGTTGCGGTCGTCGTACTCAATGAACGAGATGTCCTGGTAGGGATCGGCATTGACCAGCCCGCCGGCCGGCGAAAGCTTCTGCGACCACACCTCACCGCCGGGCGTGACGACCTCCAGTCTGAGCTGGTTGACGATCGCCGGATTGGCCAGGATCAGCCCCGGGAAGTCGTGCCACACCAGGGTCACCTTGAGCGGCTCGCCCGGGAACACGTCCACGAAATGGTGGTGGGTGACGCTTGTCTGGATGCCCGGGTGATCCAGCAACCACAGGTGTCGATTGTCGCCGAGGAAATACAGAACGTTATCCAGATGCACCCTGCCCCAACCCTGATTCTGGTTGGGAACGGCGGCGCCGCTGCCGGTGCCGGTCATGGTCTCCGCGCCGTTGATCATCAAGGCGCGGATCAGCGCCGCCGATGGATTGCTGATGGCATCGGCCGGGTCTTCGACACCGCTCGGGTAGAAGCCGCGCATCAGGTATTCACGAACCAGCGCCGCCAGACCGGCGGCTGCGGAGCTGGCCATCGAGGTGCCCTGCATCAGGGCCACCGAACAAGCCGTGCCGGTAGCGGCCGAATGGATGCGCGTGGATGCAAGAACGTTCACGCCGCCCTGCGCGGTGAAATCGGGCCGCGTGCGGCGGTCGTTGGCGGGTCCGCGCGAGGAGAAATCCGACACCTGGCTGGCATTGACGCCGCGCAAGCTGCTGCCCACCGAGAACACGTTCTTGGCGTTGCCCGGCGATCCGACGTCTGCGCCCGGTCCGCAGCCGCTTCCGCTGTTGCCTGCGGCAGCAAACACCGCAAGCTCCGGGAAGTCCCAGGTCACTGCGTCGGCGTCGCGACTGGCTTCGCGGTAGCCGACCAGGCAGCCGGGAATGCAGACGTTGCTGGTGTCGCGGCAGGCCGATCCCCAGGAATTGTTGTGGATACGCGCTGTGTTGAGATAGGCCGTGTGGGCGGCGTGATAGAGGGTGCCGCCGAGCGTGGCCAGATACTGAAGCTGCGGCCCCATTTCCTGCGAGATCAGCTTGGCGCCGGGTGCCGTGCCATCGAGGTCGGTGACACCACCGGGCGTGGTGAGCGTCGCGCAATCGACTTCGGCGGCGTGGTTGTTGCCCACCGCCGAGCCGGTCACATGCGTGCCATGGCCATCCAGATCCTCCATGCCGCCCGCCAGGCCCGACCACTTGTAGTAGGCCCCGACCTTGCGGTGCGTGAAGTCCTCGGCGGTCGGCGGACAGGCCGCGCCCAGCGCGCAACTGGTGAACGCCGGTCCGCCATGGACGGGATCGTCGAACGCGCAGTGCGGAACGTGCAGACCCGAATCCAGCACGCCGATCACCTGGCCGCATCCGTAGATGCCCTGATCGAAGATGGGACGGTCGGGATTGGTGCCGCTCTGGTGTAGCCAGCCGGCCTGTGAATTCATCAGGCGTGGCGGCCAGCGCAGCGCGATGGCCTGCACCGCGTCGTCCTGACTCAATGCCGCTACCGCCGCCTCAAGGTGCGCTCGCTCGAAGCGGTATACGAGACGATGGCGGTTTCCGCTCTGCTCGACGTGCGAGAAGTCGAGGCCGGGCAGCGTGCTCAAGCCTGCGCGCACGGCGTCCGCAGCCTCGCCGACGTGCAGGCTCACGCTCAGCCGGTCAAGGTCGGGCACCTGCGCCAGCATGTCGCCATCGCGCAGTTCCCGCGCCAGGTTGGCCTCGATCTTGAACGCGGGAAGAAACGGACCGGTCCAGACCACATCGGAAAGGCCCTCGGCCTGGCGGTCAAGCTCAGGATCCATGCGCACCAGGTAGGCATAGTGCGGCACATAGTCCAGCACTTCGGCACCCAGAGCTTCCAGCGCACGACGATCGCCTGCGTTCACGGGGCGACCGAACTTGACTACGCGAATCGAGCTGGGGGCCGATGCAGCGGCGTCAGCCAGGAAGCGTAGATCGTCGTTGACCAGTTCGATCGCCGTCGAACAGACGTCGAACCTTGCGCTCTCGAAGGACAGATCACAGGCGGGCGATGCGGCCTGTGCGTTGGCAAGAACAAGGACCCACATCCAGTTCACATGGACGGCTCTGGTCATCACACTTCTCCCTTCCCTGCGTCGCGGTTCCGGGCGAGAACGTCTGGAAACCGCAGCCGCACAGCGTCATATCGGTGCGCGTCACCCCCGATCCGTGCCCTGGAGCACCTGGACCAGAAACTCGCCACACCGGCCCTCCATCACCGCCTGCCCCCTTTCGCGGCATTGACGGCTGCCCCCCATGAAATGTGAAGCTGCCATGACAGATGTGAACACGGCGTACACGAAAAGGCCGTATCGATCACGCGCCTGTCCATTGCGCTGAACGTGATTGCGGTGGTCTCGAACGATCGCGGCGGCGGGTGGTTTCCGTTGGGGCGCATCAGCCGGATATTTGAACCTCCGAATGCGGCCGCGCGTCATTCCACTGCCGCGCGCTGCGATAGAGTTGACACGATGACATGGACGTGGTAAATCCGCGTCCGGGAGGTGCGCCAAGGCCCGTTTCCGGAAGCCGCCGGCGTATGGGATGAAGGACAGGAAGCGTTCGGGATCGGACGGGGGAACGGAAAGTCGCCTCAGATTGGAACGGGGCGGCTCGGCGAGTTCCTTTGCCTGCAATTCGCCCCTCTCTACACCTGGCACCAGCCCGGCGGCAGACCCGCAGTCCGTCCTTGAATCGCGGCGGCGCCTGCTGCGCACCGCCATTTCCGCCGGAGTTCTGAGCTTGTCCGCAGGCATGGCAGGCTGCGAGCGCCTGCTGCGCGCGCTGGCGGACTCGTGCCCGGACGATCCGGAGGAATCAGGCGGCGTCGGCTGGACCCCCGACGTACTGCACCCGGTGTTCTACGGCTACCAGGATGTCGGCACAGGGGACGGCGCGCCGGGAGCGATTCGCATCTGGTATCCCACCTACGAAGGTTTCACCGAAGGCCCGCCGATTCTCAGGCTTTGCCTGGTGCGCTGGCCGCTGGTGCTGTTCCTGCACGGGCAGCCGCCATGTCCAGACGCCGACTATCACAAACGCTGGAGCATGCTGCCCGCGGTGCTGGCGCGCGCGGGGTATGTGGTGGCCGTGCCGCAGTACGCCGCCGCGCTGGCGGACACCCGCGGTTCGCCCAATGAACGCCACGCACTGGACGTGATCGACTGGATGCGCGACGGATGGTCAGAGCGACGATGGCTGGATGCGCGCGCCACGTCGACTGCGGTCATCGGACATTCCTACGGCGCCCTCCTGGCAGCGCGCGTGGCGCAGGCACGGTCCACGATCTCGGCCTACGTCGGACTGAGCGGCCCGTGGACCGAGCTCGGCAACCCGGTCCCGCTGCTGCAGGCGATCGGCGCACCGGCATTCTTCATGTGGGCAATCGGCAATCCGATTGTGGGCGCGCTGGAAAGTCTCGACGGCGGCGGCCTGTGGAACCAGATTCCTGCGCCGAAGCACGCGGCGGTATTGCCCGGTGAACATTTTGACTATCTGCGCCCGTGGTCGGGCTGCGGCTTCCCGCGCGGCGAGTGCACGCTGATCGAGGCCGTATCCGCGGAACTTGCAGCGTTGTTCCTGGCCCGACGGCTCCCGGTGGGCACATCGAGTCCGCCGATTCCGCTGAGCCTGGAAGTCCCTGCCGTTTCGCTGACCACACAACAGCAGTTTTTCGCCGGGGGACACCTGAACGGCCTCCAGCAGATCGCCTCGCGCAGGAATTGCCCGGTGGAACTGCGCTGGCAGGAAGGTGCCCTGAGCGGTTCGCGCCAGTTGGGGCTCTAGAGCAGTCGAAATCGGGAAGGAACATCCGAAACACACACCGGCGACAGGCCGCACCCGGAAGGCGGGCGGCAGGACGATCAGGACATCGACCATCGCGAATTTCCTTTCATGAATCAAGGCATCGATCCGGACCGTGTTGACGGTCACCGGAGCGTTTCGCGCACGATCCGCCGGATCGGCGTGGTGAAAAGGGTCCGGCAATGCCGGAATCGGAAGCAATGGAAACTAAGGGAGCCACATCCAGATGAATGCACAACTCAGAACAGCCGCCCTGGCAGCAGTCCTTGGCGGGTCCATGGCGATGATGCCGCAGCAAGCGTCAGCCCTGTACGTGGGCATGTACGCCATCGGCGACTACTCGAACTCCTGCGGCGGTAACGATCTCTCCTCCTGGCCGGGCATGGTGCAGGCCTGGTGGAACGAGATGGGCGCGCGCGGGCACTACCGGGGCCCGTCGTCCAGCCAGTACCGCTATGTAGACGGCAACATGATCCTCAGGCGATTCTGCGACCCCAGCTTCAACAGCGACTGTCGCGACTTTCAGTCCAGTTCCCCCGCGGGCATGGACTGGATGGACGCCGGCATCCTGGCCACGCACGGCTGGGACAACGGCGATCACTGGGGCGGACTGATGCGCTGGTCGTGGAACGGATCTTGCTCGGTGACCGCGGGCGGCAGCTCGAACCAGGTCCGTTGGGGCGATTCCTGGATCAAGTTCGCCCATATCTCGTCGTGCTTCAGCGCCGACAAGGACAATCTCGACGGCATCCGTTTCGCCATGGCACGTGCCGGCGCCACCAAACGCGCGCATCAGTGGGACGGATTCCACGGGATCATGTGGATCAGTTCCGGCTACAACGGCAACTACAAGAACACCGCCAAGCATGGCCACAGCAACAGCGTCGCCCATGCGTGGGTCACCAACCACTACAAGAAGGGATCCCAGGGCTGCGAGTGGCATGACCCGTTCAACTGGTTCGGCACCTGCCGCGACCAATGTCCGGTTGCCTACTCCATAGGCACCAGCGCGTCCGACGCCCTGACTCGGCTCAACAACGAGCGCTACAACAACGTGCTGAGCAATCCAGGCGGCAACAACTGGTACGCGTACAAGTACTACGCGGGATGCCATCCGGTGGGCGAGTCGGCGTGGTGACGCAAGTCGCACATGCCAGAACGCCTACCAGACCAACGAATCCAAGGAGCAAGAACGATGAACGCAAACAGACTGGGAATGCTTCCCGCAGCAGCGCTGGCCGCCCTGCTGGCCACCGCATGCACGCCACAGACACGCACCTCGCCAACCCCGATCGTGGAGACGGCACCGGATCAGGGCCGCCTGGAAGCGCTGGTCGAGCGCGCCCTCCCTCCGGTGATCGGCGATGACAACGGCGCGCTGGTCGAGGCCATGCTCAAGGCCAGAATGGGCGAGCCGCTGAGTCGCAGATTCCGGCTGGAGAACGCAACGGGCAAGACACTGACTGTCGGTGACGTCCGCCACTCCAGCGAATGCGGAGCCTATCGCGACACGGGTCGCGGCGAAGCCGTCGGCAACTGCGTCGTAGAAAGCGGCAAGGCCGAGGGGAACGACGCCTACGCGCGGTTCGAAATCGAGCGCAACCTGGCTTCGGGCAACATCGAGTACGTCGCCCGCACAGCGCTGCGCGACCTGCAGCCGCAGGACCTGAAAGCCGTAGGCATGAGCGATGGCGATGTCCTCGAACACGCACGCGCCTTCCTGGACGGCGCCTTCGGTGTCGACCTCGCAGAGATCCCCTCGCCCCCGCCGAACGTGCGGCAGCTTCCGGTAAGCCATCTCAACATCGCGCTCGGCACAGAAGGTCGCAGCGAGGCGTTCCCGCCGGTAACCGTACAGAAGGTCGTCCACCTGCGCCGCGCCTTCGCAGTGGAGGGCATCACCGACCGTGCCAGCGGCCGGTCATTGCCCTATCTGCCTGCACCGGGACGGGCGGTCGTCGCCATGGATGCCGAGGGCATCGTGCATGCCTCGCTCGAGGACTGGCAGGAACTGCAGGTCGATCCGCGCATGAGCGCCCGCGATGCCAAGTCGCGCAAGGAACTGATGGCGGAGATCATCGAAGATCTTTCTTCCGAGCGATGGGTCGACCTGCACAGCATCTCCGCCACCCTGGTGATCGCCTCGGACTGGCGCGACACGCATGGCTATCTTCTGCCGTCGATCGAAGTACACGTGCTCCCCGTACCGCGCGACCTCACCCAGGCGCAACAGCGTGAACTCGAAGGCAAGGGCACCGCAGGTCTGGTCCGAGAGTACGCCCTCGTGCATCGGCGCCAAGAGCACATGGACAAGCGATGAGAGCAGGAAGTCCGTAGCAGGCACCCTGCCGCAACCTGCAGGGCAAGGGGCACGCGGCGTGATTGCGCCGCGTGCCCTGTCCCAAAATAAAGTATTGAGGACAGGCCTCCTGCATTCGACCAAAGGTGACGCGTCAGTTCCTGTCCCGTCTCGGCCGGCATGCCCGGCGGCGACCGAGCGGAACCGCGCAGTCAGGCAGGGTCACCCCGATCACAGCCACCAAGTCCGACTCACTCCCCGCATTGCGGGGCGGAGGACAGGCGCAGCATGGTGTTTGCGCTCTGCCAGCTGATCGCCTCCAGATTGCCGCTGCCGGCTACATCGAGCTCCAGGGTGATCGACTGTTCGCCCAGCGACAGCAGGGCCGAACCTGCGACAGTCGGGAAGGGCGTGGAGTGATCACATGCCGGGCACGGTCCACCGCTGAATATCCATGCCTCGGCCGTGCCGGGACCGTCCGGATAGTCGAGATAGGCCCAGCGGGCGACGCCGTTGCTGTCGTAGAAATAGAAGACGCCGGCCAGCGTGTCGGCAGCTTCCTGGATCGAGACGCCGTAACCGGCGTCCGTCGGGTCGAACCAGGTCCCGGTCTGGCCCACGGCGCCCGTTTCGCAGGTGCCCGCCAGATAGTCGAAATCCGCGGTTCCAGCGCTGCCATGAAGGCGCCAGGTGAAATGCAGACTGGTGCGGGTCCGGTTGGAGAGCAGTACATGGCCCACCGCCTGGCGCACGATCTCACCGTCCTCGTCGCGGGAAAACTCGTAGAGCTCGGCACGCCAGCCGTCGCGCACCAGGCTCACGTCGTCGGAGAAGTACCAGGTGGGCAGTCCTTCCTCGTCGTAGGTGTACCAGACCAGGTAGTGATGATCGTCCACGCGGTTGATCTCGACGCCCGAACCGGGCCGCGCAACTTCCGCCCAGAGGCCAGGCGCAGGAAAGGGCGCCACGTCGAGGGCCTGCGGTCGGATCACCCCCGGCTTGTTGCTGCTGCCAAAAGGCGAGGCGGGATCGAAGCGCACGGCCGCGCCGGCCATTTCACGGCTGTTGTTCAGGCCGTAGGCGAAGAATGTATCAAAGCTTTCAAAAAAACCTGGTTCCAGCAGGTCATCAAGCGCGATGGGTTCCGCCGCACCGGCTGCAAGAAACCAGAACACCTGCTCACCGGTGTCGAACATCGACTCGCCCAGGATGTCGCCACGATCGTTGATGGCGTGCGCTCCGGCGGTCCACCCCACGATGTCCTCGTTGGGAAACGGAAGCCTCTGACCGACGCCGTCAACCCACTTCATGGGCACGCGTCGATTGTCGGCAAGTTCATGCAGGTAGCCCACGACGACGCCTGCTTCATTGACATCCAGCGCATAGCTCTGAGCAGCCACGGACGGATCGTGCAAGTCCACAACCGAGAAGTCATCGAGGGTCAACAGGAAGGCTTCGAGGCCGCCGCCGCCATTGGGTGAGCGAGCACCCACCAGCTGGTTCCGGTTGTTGAGCGCCCCGACAACCGCAAGTCCATGGTGGGGAAACGCGTTGGCCAACGACATTCGTTCGCCATCGGGAAAGGCGACTTGCGGCTCCGAAGCGCTGAACACCGCGCTGCCGAGATCGTTGAATGCGAGCACGCTCCCGCCGACCGCAGCATCGATCTCGTCATCGGTAAGGAGATTGCGCATCGGCTCGCCTTCCCGGCGCAAGAAAGGCATGTCGACGACGCCCGGAACGCCACTGAACACGACGTTCTTTCCGGCGAAGCCGGCCAGATCGCCGAAGCCATTGATCAGGCGTGGACTGGCGTGGGTATCGGCATCGAACCCGGAAACTTCGCCAAGTACCCCCAGGCGGTACAGGAAGCCGAGCCCGCGGAACTGCTCGTCTTCGGCGATGCCGACGATCTCCCCGGACTCGTTGATGGCGAAGGCCAGGCCGAGGGTCTCGGGATTCGGTTCGTCAAAAGTCGGAATCTGTTCGAACTCGAAGCTTCCAGGCTCCATGGCCGAAGCTGGACTGGAAACGAGGAGAGCCAGGATCAGGAAACAGATGGTGATGCGCACCTTGGAAACCTCCGTCGCCGGGCGGAGTGTTTCGCCCGAGGCTGGTGGATGACCCCGACACCTCGGAGTCGCATGAAATACGTCAACCGCTGCGCAGCATACGCCTCTGCCGGGCGGGACCGGAACATGACGGCTTCTTTGTGAAGTCCCTCTTCGACACCTGCAGCGACGACGTCGAGTACACGACGCAGCTTCGCGCAAGCCAGTCGCAGCTGGTCGTCGCCAGATCACGGGACAGCGGCAAGGGTGTCGATCTCGCGTCGCAGGAGGGCGTCCGTTTCGCTGTCGCGAAATTGCATGGCAAACAGCGGTACGGCGAATACATGGCGGTCGTCCTCGCGCTTGAACACGTAGGCAATCAGCAGTCGAGCAAAGGCCTGCCTGAGCGCCTCGGCCTCGCAGTGGACGCCGGCTTCTGCCAGCGCGGTCATCGCTTCGGCCAGGGTGATTGCAGCGGTCTCGTCGGAAGCGGCGGCGACCGCGCGCCGCGCCAGCATGTAGACGAGGATGCGATCAAGGGCGCAGGCGCGTGGGTCGGGGCTCAGTCGCGACCAGCCTGTCAGCGCGTCAAGCATGGCGTCCGACGCCAGTGCCCGTCGCACCGCGCTTGCGTCGATGCGGCGTTCGGCGTGGTCGAGGTGCTCCAGGCAGTGCTCGCAGACGATAGCCACCAGGTTGGCCCGTTCCCCGCAGGCGGTCACCAGCTCTTCGACCAGTTGCGGCGAAGCGAAGGACACACCCAGTCGGGCCAACGGTTGCGTGGCCAGGGCAATGCAGGCGTCATGTTCCAGCGCGCCAAGCGTGATGACTTCGCCGAAATTGCGAATGGGCGATACGTAGTCGAGCGACGTCGCCTGATAGAGATCCCAGAAGCCGGCAAGCATGAAGTGGCAGACGCCCTCTTCGCTCAGACTGCGCAGACTGGCGAGCTGCGGATAGCCGCGGGTCGCCTCCTCGCGCAGGAACAGGTCGGCCTCGTCTATCAGCAGCAGCAGACGCCGGCCGCCGCTGCGCGCTGCCAGCTCCGTGAGCGCGACTTCCAGACTTGTGTCCAGTGGCAGCGAGAGTTCGGCGGCGAGGCGGGCGTCAAGGCGGTGGTCGCGCAGCGACAGGTAGCGGCAGTGGACGTGCGGGTGCTCGGCGAAACGACGTTCGATCGCCTTCATCAGACTGGTCTTGCCGAGCTGACGTCCGCCGACCAGCAGATAGTTGCCGGGCTCACGGTTGAGCACGCGTGCCAGCAGCTGCTCGCGCCCGAAGAACACCGACGCGCGGGTGATGCCGCCGCGCGTCTGGTAGGGGGAAAGGCGGGTGACGCGGAGTTGGCGGGCGAGCTGGGCGGTCAGCACATGAACGGGGTCCGGGTGCAGCAACAGCTCGCTCTGCGCGGCCTGATCGAGGCAGGCGCACAGATTGGCGCCATCGCGGGCATACGCGGTCAACGCGAGGTCGGCGCGCGGGTCGGGGCTGGCAACGAGAATGACATCCTGTCCGGTCTGGGTCGCGCGCAGGTGGCGGACCAGATCCCTTGGCGAAACACCGGCGTCGGGCAGGTAGAACAGGACGCGGTCCAGGGCCAGGGGGAAGTCGGCAGGCAAGTGCCATTCGAATACTGCGCCGGGAAGCTGCCAACCGGCGCTCGGCTCGCAGCGCGCCGAGATTCGCAGCGCGAGGACTTGCGCACGCGCCCCGGGATCCGCCTGGTCAAAGCCCAGGGCCTCTTTCCAGTCGTCTTCCGAAATGCGCGCGGCGGCGAGACTGGCCTCGCGCCTGCGCAACCACCCGAGCTGGCGGTGCAGACGCGGCAGCAGGCGCACCGGTTGGCGGCGAAGACTCAGGGGATGCTTGCGGATCCCTGCCAGCCGCGGGTCGGCGAAGGCGAGCAGCGCGACAACGACGGCCAGTGCGGCCAGACTTCCGCCGAGCAGCAGAAGAAGCCATTCCTGAGGGCCCCAGCGATTCTGCGGCAGGCATTCGTAGGGAAGCCAGCGCATCGGAAGAGCCGGGCTGTCGGGAATGCAATCCCAGCTCTGCAAGCCGGGGTCGAAACGCATGTGCAGGCGCGCCCCGCGCAGCCCGGATTCAGGTGGGTAGACGGTGCCCAGGGTAAAGCGGACTTCCATCGAAGCGGGAAACTCGATCAGAAAAAGTCCGGAATCGCGTACCCGGTTCACGGCTTGGGCGTCCACAGGCCAGGCGTTGCGAACGCGGAAGTGCTCGACCGCTTCGGCGCGGACGCGGCTGGTATCGGCGCGCACCACGCCCATCAGCGTCGCTGTTTCGGCGTCGGCGGAAAGCATGGGAAGTATCAATGGATTCAGCCATGGCGCGAACAGCGCAGTGCCCACCAGCCAGGTGGTCACGGCAATGAGGATCGGCCGCAGCCCCGGAATTCGCCCCAGGCTTCGTCGATGCAGTCGGTCGCTCACGCGGAGCCGCTGCCGGACTCAAGAATCAGTTCGCACGCACGGCGAACTGCCGGGCATCGCCATTCCAGCCAGTTGCCGTCAGGACCGCTTCTCGGAACGACCAGGTTGGCCCAGTAGAGCGCACGCAGCAACGGATCGAGCGCATAGGGAAGCGCCGGCGCCAGTCGATCGCTGCATAGCCAGCCCGCCATGGCTTCCCTCGCATGCGGCGCTGCAAGCACGAGCGGAAGGCTCTGCAACAGCGGCGCGTGCCGCGCCAGCCGGCGTTCCGCCTCGGCATCGTCGACGCGCTCGTCTCCAGCCAGCATGCGCAAGGTGGCATCAGCCAGCAGTGGATGTCCGCCGGAAAGCCCGAGCACGCGCGCGGCGTCTACTTCGTCGAGACCGGCTCTCCGGCCCATGGCGCGGATATCGTTGCCATCAAGTTCAGGCCAGGCCTCCGCGGTCGCTATGTTGAGCAGCGACAGATCACCGCCCTGGTACTTGAGGTCGGCCAGCGCAGCGCCGCCGCAGATCAACAGGTGCAGACGCCCGCTGTACATCTCGCTCAGGCTGCGCAGGATCCCTGCCAGCACCTCGCGCAGCAGCGGATCACCCTGCTCGAACCGGCTCACCAGACAGAAAAGCGTTTCGCGCCCCTGCAGGCGGTTGGCCAGTGCCTGCTCGAAACCAAAGTCCGAATCCACACCCTCGAATCCGCACTGGGAAGCGACGGCCGCAAAGTAGCCGGCCGCATCGGCAGCCAGGCTGTAGGGCGGCTGCACGTGCAGCACTGCGCCGGCACCGTAGCGGCGCGTGGCCTCCTCCAGCAGGGCCTCGCGCTCCGGCGGTTGCCCGAGGTGTGCCTGGGTCAGCAGCATCAGAACCGGGTACGGTCGCAGGCCGCCCAGCCGGTCGAGCACGCGCTGTACGGCAGGCGGAGTTGACGCTGCGATGTCGGCGCCGGCATCGGTCGGAAAGGCGGGTTCGAAGCCCACCGATGCAAGGAAGCGGTTGGTCTCATGCTCGGTCAGGCGCAGGTAGGCCGCGCAGCCGAGCAGCCGGTCCCGATGTTTGGGGCTGGGCAGCGAGGATCCATTGCGCCAGTTGTTCACCGCCTCGCGACTCATGCCGATCTCGCTGGCCACGCCTGCTGCGCTGGCGCGGATTCGGCGCATGTACCTGGCCAACAGTTGAGGGAATTCGGAATCTGACATGGCTGCCGGGCCGGTGGGTCGATGCACCCTACCGGCCCAGCGTGTGATGTCAATCTCCGCCCGCATGCTGGCGGCGGACCTTCAGCGCAGCAAACCGGGCAGAAACACTACCCATGCGGCTGCGAGTGCCGCGTACTTGAGCCCCGTGAGGAGATGTCCGGGTGGGGTGAAGACCTTGGCCTGCAGGATCTGCATCAGCGGCGGGGCCTTGATCCGACGCACCAGGTTCCATGCTGCCAACGCGCAGAGCAGCAGACCGATCACGGTGACGCCGGTGGGCCCCAACAGCTCCAGCGCCCACACGAACAATCGCTTGACGGTCCGATTGCTTCCGCTCACGTCGTAGCCGCCGGCTGCCTGGATCGTTATGGCCGCCCTGGCAAGGACCACCGTGAGGAAACCGAGGATGCTCAGGGCCAGCAGCGAACCGAAAGCTGCACGGGGAAGGTTGTACTGGTCCTCGTAGAGGGAAAAGCGGCCATCAGTAGCCCGTTCGATCCCTGCGAACACTTCCGTGCGCACGCCGGCGTCGTCGATCGAGACCGTGACGGTGTTCTTGTTCTTGCCATCGCGCACGGTGAAATCGATGTCCTCGTCACCGCTTTCGAGCTGCACACGCTGGACTGAACGCAGCACCACATGGGTGGCGCCGTCGTCGAACACCGTATTCGGCGAGCGTCCGCTTTCCAGCGCGGCCACCTGGCGTCGACAGGTATCGACGTCCATATGCTGCGCGTAAACCACTTCGTCGCTAACCAGAATCAACTGCACCCGGTCGCCGTCCCCGTCTTGCCAGTACTGCATCATCTCGATAGTTCCCCGCCGGAAGAAGCGCCCGGTCCTGCGCGCTACGACGTACCTGCCGCAGCGGAAACAAGTATGGGTGGACGGCTTTGCACGGGGTATTCCGGATGTGTCCAGTGGCGAGAACTGCGCTTGACGTTTCGTCAAGCGCGCATGCCCGATTGCGGGCGAGGTGGTTCTCCCATTCCCCGGTTCGGCGCCTTTCCCGGAGTTCCTGATTTCGCCTGCCCTACCGTCTCCTGCGTCGGCAGCTTGCCCATCAGCATGCGCCCCAATTGCACCTCGCGATCGTTCGAGAATCCGCACAGCGGCGGCGATCGACGCGGGTTGTCGAAGGTGCCGAACAGCATGTCCCACAGCGGCAGATCGGAATAGTTGTTGCGATGCCAGCCGCGCTGGTGGTGACGACGATGGCTCTCCGGACGCTGGAACAGAAAGCCGAGCCAATACGGCGTGCGAACGTTCCAGTGGTAGAACAGCTCGCCGAGTCCCGCCAGAGTGACGCACATCGCGGCCGTTGGCGGCGATACGCCGACCACACAGTACAACAACGCGCTGGTCATCAATCCGTTGACGAGGATCTCCAGTGGATGCTTGTAGAAGGTGGCCAGAATCTCAAGCCGCGTCACGCTGTGGTGGATCTGGTGCAGGCGCCAGAGCAGCGGGATCTCGTGGCGGGCGCGGTGCCACCAGTAAAAGACGAAAGTGATGGCGACGTAGCCGATCACGGTGCCGGCGAGCATGCCCAGTGGTTCGGCGCTCCACAGGCGGAAGGCGGGCAGCCAGCGATCCCAGGTCGAGGCGGCCAGATACACGACGGCCACCTGGGCAGCATTGAGCGCCACTACCCGCAGCATCCACCAACGCGTCGAGGGCAGAACACTGCCGGGGCGAAGGCGCTCAACCACGAGCATGAGCAGGGCGCAGATCGATACATATAGTACGGGGTCCATGGCAAACCTTCGCGGCAGGAGGGTTGGCCACACCATCGGGGCGGGGACACGCGAAGCACAACTTGTTCGTGAAAAGTCGCGTGAAATGGACCATTTCGTATTACATAATGCTACCTAATCATGAGCCAGACTCAATCCATTCACCTCGCCTTGAAGCGCCTGATGCGCGCCAACGGGCGCACCTACGCGCAAGCGGCACCCGTGCTGGATCTCAGCGAAGCCAGCGTCAAGCGCCTCTTCGCCCGCTCCGAACTGTCCCTCGACCGCATCGAACGTCTCTGCGACTGGATGGGCGTGGATGTCGCCGAACTGGTGCAGCGAGCCGCCGACGTGGCGCCGCTGGTGACCACGCTTTCGCAAGAGCAGGAGCGCGAACTGGTGCGCGATTCAGGCCTGCTGCTGACTGCGTATCTGATTCTCAATCACTGGGACGAGGCCGACATCCTTGCCGCGTTCCGTTTCGAAAAGCGAGCGTTCGAAGGACATCTTCTTCGGCTTGCCCGCCTGGGCCTGATCGAGCTGTCTCCTTACGGGAGAATCAGGCTGCGCACGGCGCGTAACTTTTCCTGGCGCAAGGACGGACCGATCCAGCGCTATTTTGCCGAGCGGGTGCTGCCGGAGTTTCTGCGCACCAGCTTTGCCGGCGATGACGAGCGCATGCATTTTCTCGGCGGCATGCTCTCGCGGCGATCTCTGCTTGCGCTGCACGACGCCATGCAGGACCTGGCACGGCGCTTCGACGAACTGGTGCGCGAAGATTTGCAATTGCCCGTAGCCGAGCGCAATGGCGTAAGCCTGTTCATCGGGTCGCGGCGCTGGGAATTCTCTGATTTTTCCAAGCTGCGGCGGACGGACACGGAGCCGGTTCCGAGGCGGCTGCCAAAAATGCGGATGCGGTGACCGGGGGCGTAGCCGATACTTGCACGATGCGCTTCCGGGCACCGCCACGTGATCAGATTCATGCTGCCGCCTTCCGGCATCCGGCCTTCCTTCCTTTCGTGCGCCACCTCGACCTGCTGGAAGGCGACGAGTGGCCCGATTGCGACGACTTGAATGCGCGACTTGGCGGCGCGACGCACGCGATCACCGGCAGGCCGCTGCGCTTTGTCACGCAGTCGCCGGAGCTGGTCGGCGACTCCCTGCATTACGAAACACGCATCCACGACCACGGCCTGATCGCCACGCGGGCAGGCAACTGGCACGACTTGTTCAATGCACTGGTGTGGATCGAGCACGGCGCGATCAAGTCCGTCATCAACGCGCGTCAGGCGGACGATGTGGCGCGGGTTGGTCGCTTGCAGCGCACGCGTGCGCAGGACGCGCTGACCCAATTCGACGAAGCCGGCGCCCTGGTGTTGCTGCGCGATCCGTCGTTGCTCGACCTGTGGGATGCGCATCACTGGCATGAACTGTTCTGGCAGCGGCGTGCATCCGTGGAATGCGCCATCGAGGTGACCGTGATCGGCCACGCGCTGCTGGAGCACGCACTGGTTCCAGGCCAGCACCTCGTCGGCAAATGTCTTGCCGTCACCGGTGAAAACCTTTCCATGGCGCAGGCGGTCGACGCAGTGGCCGATGGCATCGGCGCCGGCGCACTGCTGCGCGATCCGCAGGAACTGCGGCCCTTGCCGCTCTCGGGCCTTCCCGGCTGGCATCCCGACAACGCGAATGAAGCCTTCCACCGCGAAGCAGACAGCTACCGTCCGCTGCGCCCGGACCGACGCTATCCCGAGCCGCTGAACATGGCGCCTGCTACCCGTACGAAATGATCAATGACCTGTGATTGCCCGGAATGGCCGGCGCGGTGCGTCTGCGCACGAACTCGCATCGACGCACGAGAGGCGTTCATTTGTGTCCTCGTTCGCGGTCATGAATCTGGTCCAGGCCGCGCCCTGGCGATCCAGTCGACGCCCGCCGCCACCGCCAGCGCCGCTGCGCCTGCAAGCAGGAGCGGCCAGGGCAGACCGGGGCTTGATCCGGCCACCGTGAACGCGAGCTTCGCCAGCGTCGGTGCAAGTCCAACGGCAGCCGCCCCCAGCAAGACGGCGAACAGGCGCAGCGTCCAGATCTCGACGGCCGCCTGCTCCGGATGATCGCGCGTCAATGATTCCATACGGCTTGCGAAACTGTGTGGCGGCAACGGCAACTGGGCATCACGGATGGCACGGTAGACCATGCGGTAGGCCGCCACGTCGGCAACGGGCAGTCCGTCAGGCAGGTCTGCGCATTCGGCGGCCGACTGCATCCGCTCTTCAACATCGTTGTTGCGATTCGGGATCACGGCAGGGTCTCGATAGTCATGGCAGCAGTTGGCGCAGCTTGCGGCGGGCGCGGAAAAGATGGCTCTTGACCGTGCCTTCGGCAAGATCAGTGATGGTCGAAATCTCCGAAATCGCAAGCTCGTCGAGGTGGTACATCGTCACCAGCGTTCGCTGCAGCGGCGGCAGACGTTCTATGGCGGCGGCAAGACGCTCGACCTGTTCGGCGTCCTCGAAAGTCTGCTGCAGGTCGTAGTCGTCCGCCAGCTGCGCAACGGCATCAGCGTCGTCCCCTCCCCGCTCGTCGCCGGGATCGGCCATCGGCAGCTGCCTGCGGCGCAGATGGCGGCTGGCCACGGAAAAGGCGATGCGGCCCACCCACGTACTGAGCGTGCTTTCGAAGCGAAACCGGTGCAGCTGCTGGAACACCTTCAGATAGACCTCCTGACACAACTCACGGGTCACTTCGGGCTGCTGGACCATGCGATGCACGAGGTGCCAGACAAGCTTCTCGTTGAGACGTACCAGCTGTTCGAACGCGCCGGGCGTGCGCGCCAGCACCGCCGCCACGATCCTTCGATCCTCACTCATGCAGGGACAGAGACCATCATCACCGCATCGGTTGCACTGCATTCAAGAGCAATTCACTGCAACCGGACGCGCCCTGGGGTACTCCATCCCCACAACCAGCCATTCCGCCTCCGCAGGAGCGCACCGTGTTCGACATACTCGCCATTCTGCTCCCGTTCTTTCTTGCGATCTGCATCGTCGTCGTCATTCGCATTGTGGTCGAGGCCCGTCTGCGAAGGCGTCTTGCAGAAACGCACGCGAATGAGGACCTCGTGCATTCGCTGGTACGCGCCGATGAAACGTTGCGACGCGATTCAGCGCTGAAGTGGGGACTTGTTCTTGTGTTGATGGGCGTGTCCCTCGGAGCGATCGATGTACTCGGACTGGACGTCGAGAATCCCGCGGCGTTCGGATTGCTCATCGGCTCCGCCGGAATCGGCATGCTCGCCTATCACGGCCTGCGGCGCGGACTGCCGGACAAGAAAACCTAGCAGGATCGGCGCGCGCCGGAGGGGAATCCCCGGCCCGTCGTCAACCGTCCGACCCTTCCGGGAGGGGACCCGTCCCCGCCTCATTCCAGTTGTTCCCAAGCAGGCCGAGCTGCGCATGCCGGCTGTCACGGGAACGGCTTGCCCGAATTCCACACCGGCCAAATGTGGCCTTGCTGAAGAGGAAACGATCCATGAAGTTCTCAAACGCTCTAGCGGCGACCCTGTTGCTTGCCGCCATCACGGTCCCGGCGACCAGCCCGGCCGCAGACGACAGTTCCGTGCCCGAAGCGCTGCGTCTGCAGCTTCCCACTCTGATGGAGCGCTACCGGGTACCCACCGTCGCGGTCGCCGGCATCCGCGATGGGCGCCTGGCGTGGACCTGGGTGGTGGGTGAACGGGCGTCCGGCGTCGCTGCGGATCCGGAGACCGTGTTCAATGTCGCGTCGCTGACCAAGCCGCTGTTCGCGCTTCTCACCCTGCGGCTGGTTGCCGAAGGCGCGCTCGACCTTGATGAGAGCGTGGCGAAATACTGGGTCGACCCGGATGTCGCACACGACCCCAGACACCTTCAGCTGACACCACGCCTGCTGCTCAGTCACCAGGGTGGCTTCGGCAACTGGCGCGGCGACGGCAAGCTGGCCTTCGCCTTCGATCCCGGGTCGCGCCATGAGTATTCCGGCGAAGGCTTCGAATATCTGCGTCGCAGTATCGAACGCAAGACCGGGCGGACGCTTCCCGAGTTGATGCGAGTTCATGTGCTTGAGGAGGCCGGATTCGAAGCCTCGTTCGGCTGGAGCGACGACCTCGTCGATCGCATCGCGATGGGCTTCAACGAGAGCGGCGCACCGGTCGACATGCATCTCGCCCAGCGCTCACCCAATGCCGCGGCCAACACGATGACCAGCGTGGTCGACTACGGAAGATTCATTGCCTGGGTGGTAAGTGGCGCTGGACTTCCCAAGGCACAGTTCGACGCGATGCTGCGTCCCCAGGCGGCGCATGACGACCCGGCCGAGCGTTTCGGCTTGGGCTGGAAACTCGCCGTGGGCGATGCCGGCACCACGCTGTGGCATGACGGTCGCGAAAACGGCGTGCGCACGCTGGCCATCGCCAGGCCGCATGCGCGCGACGGACTGGTGGTGTTGATCAACAGCTCCAACGGGGAGCTGCTCACTCGCGCCATCGTCAGCGCCTCGCTGCCTCAGGGCGACGCCTGGCTGAGTCAGGTCGATGCCGATGTCTGGCACTATCTGAACACCGCCCCTGGCGGACAGCTTGCAATGATCATGCAGACGATCTCGCGTTCGCCGTCCTACATGTCAACTCTGATACATGCCGCGAATTCTTCGCTGATGCAGTCCGAAACCTTCGACGCCGCGCTGCGCAGCCAAGCGGAACAGGCGATCGAACCTTGGGTGACGGCCATGCTTGCCGGCCGCGTGCCGCGCCAACGGATCGAAGCGCTGGTCATGACGCTGATCGACCCGGCAAGCCCTGAAGCTGGTCCGCAATTGCTGCAGTCCTTCGACCGCGTCCAGGCAGCGGCATGGTTGGAGTCGCTGCGCACTGACGACTTGCCGTCCGCCAGCGGACCCGACGTGGCGGACACGAACGACCGGCCGACAGTCGACGTGCCCGGAAGCGTGCTCGCCCAGTACGCCGGCGCCTACCTTGTGCCGTCTTCAAATCTGCAGATAACCATCGTCGTCGCCGGCAGCAACCTCATCGCCAGCGCACCCGGCGTACCCACCACGATCTTCTATCCGGCTTCGGAGCGGAGATTCTTCATGAAGGAGAGCGGCACCGACTTCGAATTCGAACGCGGGTCCGACGGATCCGTCAGCGGAATGAGGATCGTCTGGGACGGCAGCCGCTCCGAGTTCGCCCGCCGCGTGCAGTGACCCGCATCGCGCACTCCAGAGCCCGATACTCAGGTACGGGCTCGAACTGAGCGCGGCTACAACCGGGTTCATGTCTGTCGCCAGTTCCACCCAAAGAATCGAACCCGGGAAGGAGCGGCAAAAGCCGCGATGGACGGTCACCACGAACCCCTGATCGCGGCTCTCGCCGCTCCTGCATCGAGAATCGTTTCACTCGATCCGCACCTCATCGTTCAGCGCGATGCGACCCGGTTCGACGGTTGACCCGTAAACGCCCAGGCAGCCGTCACGTTCCCGCAAAACGGTACGCAGGATCGCGGTGTTGCGCTGCGTCGTTGCCGGGTCGATGGTGATGACAACGCAGCGACCGTCCCGCTTGTCGATTCGCAAGCGCAGATCGCCGATGCGAAGCACGTGGCCGACCCAATCGTCCTCGGGGAATGCGCCGCCCCCGTCTGCGTCAACAAGAATGTTGGGGCGGAAGCGGCCGACCGCGAGTTCTGCGCCGACACGTCTGCCGAGTTCGGCGATCGTCTGGACAGAAATGGCAGACAGCGGGAAGGTATCGAATATGCCGCGACTCTGTCGGATCACGCGAGCGCCTGCCGGCCAGAGCTCGGCCGCAAGCATGGGGTCCGTCACGTCGAGGCATCTTCCTGCCGGCGTGTGGACCATGGTGCGCGATTTGTCGGGCCGCGAAGGTTCGGCGAACGAAGGCCGGAAGTGATTCATGTCTGCACGCTCCCGGAGTGTGAGCCACGGAAAGCCACTCTGCTCCAGGCCATCGCGGACGAAGGCCCAGCGTCGATCTCCGGTCAACCCGTGCCAGGAAACCTCGACGTCGGTCAGCGACTCGGCCGCCATCGACTTCACCGGATAGCGCCACAGTCCAACGACCCGGCCGACACACGCGCCTGCACTTGAATCATGCATTCCGACCACCTCTTGTCAAAGAGGCGCCCTTGCTCGGGATACCTGTGTCGAGCGTGACGGATGAGAATCCGCTGCAGCGCCTCTCGAAACAGGGTGACCGAAGCCGCTGGCAAGGTCACGGTGACAAGGCCGCAGCAGATCAGAAACGACATCAAGACGTCAAGCCATGGGCTCTGATGCCTGTAGCAGCCACCAGTCTCCGTGACATCAGACGGACTTGACCCGCGGAAGTCGGCCACAGCTCCAGGTGTACCCGATTTGATGCCGCAGGACAGGCCGTTCACACGGTTCCAGCTTTGAAAACGAGCGTACGCATCCCGCTCTCTTCGCCGGTCAAACGGACTACGAGAGAGAGGCGTACGTCTCCGTTCTCGATCTCTGCCGCTTTCGAACAAGGATGCCCCCGTCGCGCGCGGGCGTCCGCGTCGCGACGGAGATGCGGAACCGGCCCTTGCCTCAGAACCGAAAGCCGACGTAGGCGCCGTAAGCCAGCGGGTCGATGTTGACTGTGCCGACGTCAGCGCCATCCACGCGCGTCTTGGCATCGATGTCGATCCAACGCGCGTCGACACCGACGAACCAGGTGTCGCCGAGGCGAAAGTCGACGCCGACGTGGGCCGCGAGACCCCAGCTGTTCGAAAGGTCGAGGCGCGTTCCGGACAGCGGCCCGCGAGTGGTCTCGCTCGAGAAGCGCGTGTAGTTCAATCCGGCGCCGACAAAGGGCATGACGCTGCCCTGCGTGTTGAAGTGATATTGCAGCGACAGGGTCGGCGGCAGGTGCTTCACCGACCCTGCATCGGCGCCGTTGAGACGGATGTCGTGTTCAAACGGGACGGCAGCGATGATCTCGACGCCGAGATTGGACGTGAACATGTACTCGGCCATGATGGTCGGGCGGGTATCACTGCCCACCCGCGCCGCCAACGCGCCGCCGGCAAGACGGCCGTTGTCCGACTTCGGATCGATGGTGTGGGCGCCGATCCTGATCAGCCAATCGCCCGCCTCGATGGCCTGGGCGGGCATGGGTGCGACGGCGACGATGATCGCGGCTGCGAGCAAGCTGTGCTTCAGTTTCATGGGATATTCCTCATGGGAAAGGGTTGAAAACTGAAGCCAGTCTAGGAAGTCGCCGCGCGCGACTTCTTGATTTCGGTCAAGGACGTCCGGGCGTCGTGTGGCGAGGCCCGCATGTGCAACGGAGCGGGCGGAATTCTTGGCGGAATCGAGGATACGCATGGTGCAATCTGACTGGGGATTCCGCTTCTGGCGGGACGCAGTTTCGATACCCGGGACAACGCGCAGGCACAACCGGTCGTGTTGGTGAGCAGCAGCCTGGCGGGGACGTACTGGCCCGGAGACAACGCCATCGGCAAGCAACTTCGCGGCGGCGGCAACAATCCGCGAATCCCGTGGGCAACCGTCGTCGGTGTGGTGGCCGACGTACGACAGTTTTGCGACGGCGCCACGGGCGCTTCCGTTCGCTGGGACACAGACAGCCACCACTCACTTCGCGTCGAACGAGGCGAGTAGCCGCAACGTGGGCTTTCGTCCGCGCCAGTCGCAAGGCTGTCTCTGTGAGCGTGTTCCTTTGCAGCTCATCATGCACTCAGGAGTGCATACCTGCTGGTCTGATCGCACGCAGGTCTTCCTGCCCGCGGACGCTGCCTGCCAGTTCAGAATCAGTAGCTTGCCAGCACCAGCGACGTCGTCACCTCCGTTACGCCGGGCAATGCGGCGATCCGATCGCGCACGGCATTGAGCGTTGCGGCATCCGCGACTGCGACCTCCACCAGCAGGTCGATCTCGCCAGACAATGCGTCACATCGCCGCACCTCCGGCATTCCTGACAGCGAGCGCACTACAGCCATATCGGGCGTGCTCGCCAGCCGCAGCAGGCAGACGGCGGAAATCGGCAGCGGCGCGGTCGACGTCTCGATGGTGTAGCGACGGATGATGCCCTGCGCCTGCATGCGCACGATGCGGTCACGTACGCTGCTACGCGACAGCGACACTTGCGCCGCCAGCGTCTTCAGCGGACGGCTGGCGTCCTCGCGCAACAGCTGGAGCAAACGTTGGTCGATGGCGTCCATGGGGCTCCGTTCAATTGGCGGCCGCCACCGGAAAAATGTCGGAGCGTGGCTTCCGCGAAAGTCTGCATCATAGTTCAGTCACCTGACCCGACCACGACCATGCGCAGACGCGACTTCTTTCCTTGTATCGCAGCACCCGCGGCAATGGCCGCCGGGCTCCCACTTCTCTCCGGCAGCACCCTCATGTCCATCGAATCCATCTCCCCTACCGGCCTTGCCTATTCTCAGGCCACCCTGGTCTCCGGGGCCCGTCGCTGGCTCTTCATCAGCGGCCAGGTACCCGCGGACACCGACGGGAAAATCCCCGACGACTACCCGGCGCAATACCGCCTTGCCTGGCGCAACGTAGAAACGCAGCTGCACGCCGCGGACATGACGTTCGACAACCTCGTGAAGGTCACCATCTTCCTCTCCGACCGCGCGCTGATCGCCCAGAGCGGAGGCTTGCGGCAGTCCATCCTCGGCGACCGGTCGCCGGCGCTGACCATCGTCATCGCCGGAATCTACGACAGCCGCTGGCTGCTGGAGATCGAAGCCGTTGCCGCAGCATAGTTTCGGTCCGAGCCTTCCGAAACGTTCTTGGCGCAGGGTTCACGTCAAAGGTCTGCCCTCATCCCATCCTTGACAGGAGTCACGGGCTCGTGGCCCATTGCCGGCCGCCATTGCGTTTCGGCTTCAGGCAATCTCCGACAGAGGCACACCACAATGATCCCCAAGGTTTCCCTGACATGCGGCTTGCTGGCGCTGGCACTGACCGCCTCGGCAGCCGCCGATACCCTGAGTTTCGAGGAGTTCAAGCAACGGCCCGAAGCGGCGCTGGTGGCCGAGGAGTTCCTGGCCGCCGCGTTGCAGGGTGATCCCGTCGGCATGGTGGTGACCATTCACGCGCTGGCGGCCTCCGGCCAGGAAGGCCTGGCCATGGATCTGCTCGAGACCACCTGGCGCGAGGTGGGCTATCGCCCCGAACAGGCGGGCCCGAGACCGCGTCCCTTGCGTGACCGGAACGGGCAGGAGCTGGAGCTGCCCAAGGAGGGGCTCCTCGACCGCTACCATGATCTTGCGGTGTATCGCCTGGATGCCGCCAAGGACCCGGTCGCATTGGAGCGCGCGTTCCGGATCCTCGTCGAGAACGCCCGCCAGGGCTTCGGTCTGTCCGCCGGACAGATGGGAAGCGCTCTGAGCAGCCATCCCATGATTCCGGACTCATTCGACCTGTACATGGCGTGGTATCGCTTCGGGGAGGAGGCGACGGACTTCGCCCTGGACACGCACTCTTCGAGCGATGCATGGGAAAGTCCCACGCCGCCCGCAGCCGATGCCTTCGGTCAATGCTCCGGTCGCCTCGAGTCCCTCAACGGCCTCGGTCATATCCTTGCGGAACTGCAGCGCACCGAAGCGGCGATCCAGGCGCAGCCGGATCAGTCCGAGGCGCTGACCAGGGCGTTCTACGCGGGTATCGCCGAACGGATGGGACCGGTCTGGTCGAGCCCCACCACCTTCGCGTTTTCGAGCCTCCCGGTGCCGAGCGTACTTGCACTGCTGCTGGATTTCGGCGCACCCGAGGGAGATCAGGTCTTCACCGACCTTCCGGGCCTGATGGGCTTCCACATTGCCGCCGACTGGCAGGATCAGCCGGTGGCGCTGGTCCTCGCGCTTCTCGACCGCGAACTGGGTCGCGGCGGGTTCCGCTGCGTCGATGAATGGGTCCGCTGGGAGCCGGTTGCCGGATCCACGCCGGAACCCTTCCGGCTGCTGCCGCGCCCGCTTCTCAGCGGCAATCCGGATCAAGCCGGACGGCAGAACTTCGTCTGGGCAGGGGGCGCGGAATTTCAAGGCGTCCTTGACGGCGGATACCCCAGCGGCGAGGGGCAATTGATCTTGCGCCGAGGCGGGGAGAACACGGCGTTGATTCAGTCGGGACACTTCCACCGTGGCCTCTTGCACGGCGAAGGCGAAGTGCGGGATCAGGACGGTCAACTTCAGGAACGCGGACACTACCGCATGGGCAGGCTGCACGGTCAGGGCTGGCGCCGCAGCCACGATGGCACCGAGATCGAGGGCGAATACACCGACGGCGTGCTGGTCCAAGGCCAGGGTCGGCAGTCGCTGGCTTCGGCCGACAGTGGCGCGGCGGCGGTCGAATACGTGGGACCCTTCGTGGCCGACGTCCCCCACGGCATCGGCCAGTGCAGCAGCGCCGGGTTCAGCTACCGCTGCCACTTTCACCAGGGCAACTTCGTGGGCATCGGCGATACGCTGCTGATACCACAACCATGACGGCGGACTGCGCAAGCCCGTCGTTGCCACCGCGTCGCGTACTTGCGCAGTACCAACAGGGAGATCGGTGATCGCGTAGATTCGCGTAGTTCGCCTACGATCCCGCATTGCTTCTCCCCCTGCCAGAAGGCTACGAGTGCGTGCGCGTCTCGCAGCGTCTTTGGCGCGACCCGCTGTCCGCTTTCGGCACCGCTTTCCGATCTGAAGCGTGAAGGGTTGCCACAAGGTGACCTCCAGCCCGGAATCGAACCGGAGGAGACATCCATGCGTATTCCACCCAATCCGGTCCTGCTGCTGGCCGGCATTCTCATGCAGATTCCCGGCCCTGGCGCGGCGGCCCCGGTGAGACAACACGAAGTGGAGGCGGCGTTTCCCGTGCGGCAGGCGGAACTCGACCAGCGCGCCGCCGCGACGCGTGTCTGGGACAGCACCGCGGAAATGCTGGCGGAAATCGAGGGTGCCATCCAGGCAGAGCCTCCGGTCACCCCAATGGCAGGCTTCCAGGGCCCGCGCGAAGGCGACATGGATCAGGTGTTGCGCGCCTTTCCCAGCGAGCCCGGCGTCGCGCGCTGGTTCTTTGGCTATGGCGGTCGCGGCACCGAGGCACGCGCCTTTGTGGTGAGCCAGACCAGCAACGGTCGGCTGCTGATGGTGGGACAGGTCGGCACCCCCGATTCGGGCGGCCTGCCGACGCGCATCGGCATCGCGCAGTTCGCCCAGGCCGGCGGGCTTGACACCAGCTTCAACGGGACCGGCCTGCAAACTTTCGACTTCGGCAATCCCAGGCTCGAGCTGGTGGCCGGCTTCGGCCTTACGGAAACGCTGCACGGCGTGTTCTACGACCGGGTCTACCTTCTGGCGCGCGACTTCGAGCTTGCGTCGGGCGAAACCTTCGCGCTGATCTGCCTGCGCCGGTTCACCCCGGCTTCGCCATTCGAGACATGCCCGGACATCAGCATCCGCTATTACGCGCTGGCGCGGGCCGCGGATTGCCCCACCGACGACAGCATTGCCGCCGGCATGCACCTGCATCGCGCCAACCCGCCGCGCATCTTCATGGTCGGCAGCACCAGACGCGTGTTCAACGACTGCGCGGACTTCGACTGGGCCGTCATCAAGGTGGGACTGGACGGTGAACTCGATACCGGCTTCGGCGGTACCGGCCAGGTCTCGTATTGGGTTCCGAACAGCCAGCCCGCGGACGTCGCGCGAGCGCGGGCGGTTGCAGTTCGGGTACTCGGAAACTTCGTACTGGTCGGCGGCAGCACCGGCACCGGTGCTGAGGAGCGGTCGGTCATCGCCCAGTTCACTCCTGCCGGCACGATCGACGCGGCGTTCTGCGCCAGCGACGACGCCGACTGCCCTTCACCCGGCAACCACCGCAACGGACGCCGCTCCTGGAACAGCAACGATCAGGGCGCGGTGACCGCGCTCGCACCGACCCTCGGTGAGGGCATCTACACGGTACGCAGGGTGGGAACCGATGCCTCGGTGCAGACCTATGCTGCCATTTCACGCGTCGACGAGTTCGGCCGCTGCCAGGTGTTCTTCTGCAACGAGCCCCTGCTGGTGCCGTCGGATCGCCGCTACGAACCGGTGGCCGCCGTGTGGCGGACGCGACCCGGCGGGTTCGACGTGACCGTCGCCGGATGGGGCAGCTACCTGAGCGATCCCGACCGCAATCAGGCCTACGTGTACCGCTTCCTCAACGGCCCCTCCAACAGCCTGGACATCGACGCCGACTTCGTCACCCGCGACGTGGTGACCTGGCGCCAGGATATCGACTGGCCCACCGGTGGTGGTGGATCGGCCCCGCGCGAGGCGCGTGTGTTCGGCATGTCGATGGACCGCCAGGGGCGCGTGATGATTGCCGGCACTTCGCGCGTGATCCCGGGCGAGTTCGACATGTCCATCGCCCGCCTGCAGGGGCGATTGGAGCTGTTCTCGAACGGGTTCGAGTAGGGCGGCGGATCGCGAACAGCATTCCCGGGGGGATGCTGTTCGCGGTGTTCGGGTTGCTCACGACGGGCGACTTCGACGCACTCATCATCGGGTACGGGCCCAAGGGCTGGACTTCAAGTGGGTCTCCCGGCTTCTCCCAGCGACCGCGCAATCCTTGAGTCAGGAACGACGCCGATGCGCTACTTCGTCGCTCGTCGCCGTGCGGCCAACGCCATCTGAACCCCAAGCTTCCTCGAAGCGGACGGCTTCGGCGCGGCGATGCTGCGGTAAAGTCCTTCACCTACGAGGTCACCGCACCGACCCGACCTGAAATCCCCAAGGCTCCGATGACCGACCCGCTCGATGCACAGCCGCTCGCCACCGCACGCTCACTGGCGGCGGAGTTCTACTGCGCGCCCGACATGGCCGCCCGCGACCGCGCCGCGGTGTTCGCCCGCAGCTGGCAGCTGGTCGGGCACGAATCAAGAATCCCCGACAGCGGCGATCACCTGGTCAGCAGCATTGCCGGCCTGCCGGTCATCGTGCTGCGCAACGGCAGCGGCGACGTGGTCGCCTTCCACAACGTCTGCCGGCACCGCGCCGGACCGCTCGCCACTTCCGACGGCTGCGGCCTGAAACGCCTGCGCTGCCGTTATCACGGCTGGACCTACGGCCTCGACGGCGTACTGCTGTCGGCACCCGAAATGGACGCCGCCGTAGATTTCGAGCCACCGCAGATACGGCTTCCTGCACTGCAGGTGCGCCAGTGGCAGGGCCTGCTGTTCGTCGCCGAGGGCGACGCCCCACCGTTCGACGCCCTGGTCGCCGGCATCACCGAGCGGATTGGCAAGGCTCGCCTCGACGGCTACCGCTTCGCGCGCCGGGTGAGTTACGAACTGGCCTGCAACTGGAAGGTCTATGTCGACAACTATCTCGAGGGATATCACGTCCCGCACGTCCATCCCGGCCTGAACGCGCTGCTCGACTACCGCAGCTACGTCACCAAGGTCAGCGACTGGCACTCGCTGCAGTACAGCCCGCTGGAAAGCAGCGATGCGCTGTACGGCTCGGGCGAGGCGCTGTACTGGTTCCTGTATCCAAACACCATGCTCAACTGCCTCCCCGGGCGGCTGCAGACCAATCGCGTGCTGCCGCTCGGCGTCGACCGGTGCAGGATCGAATTCGACTACTACTACGACGGCGATCCCGCCGCCGCGGAGACCCTGGCACGTCGCGAGCGCGACGAACTGTTCAGCGATGAAGTGCAGGACGAAGACCGACTGATCTGCGAGCAGGTGCAGCGTGGCCTCGCGTCCGGTTCCTACGTCCCGGGCCGTCTCAATCCGCAGCGGGAGGTCGCCGTGCATCACTTCCAGGAACTGCTGCGCCGCGCGTACCGCGACACGCCGGCGCCGTGACGGAAAAACGCCCGCTCGGTCTGGCGATGGCCACCGCACTGGTGGTCGGCAGCATGATCGGCTCGGGCGTGTTCCTGCTGCCCTCGACGCTCGCACCCTACGGTGCCGCGAGCCTGATCGGCTGGGCGCTGGCCCTGGGCGGCACCCTGCTGCTGGCACTGGTGCACGCCTGGATGGCCGCTCATTTGCCGCGCAGCGGCGGCCCGTATGCGTATGCGCGCGCGGCGTTCGGCGATCTTGCCGGTTTCGTCGTCGCCTGGAGCTACTGGATCTCGCTGTGGTGTGGCAACGCGGCGATCGCGGTCGCCTTCGCCGCCAGCATCAGTGCCCTGTCACCGCAGGCCGTGCCGACCCCGCTGGCCGGCGCCGCCTGGGCGTTGGCAGCGCTGTGGCTGTGCACGGCGATCAATGTCGCCGGCGTGCGCAAGGCCGGCTGGGTGCAGCTGATCACCACGATACTGAAGGTGGTTCCCTTGCTGCTGTTCGCCACGCTCGGCGCCATGGCCCTGCAGCCGGGCGCCTGGCAACCCTTCAATCCAAGCGGACTCGCACTGACCGGCGTTGCCGCCGGCACCGCGGCGCTGGCGCTGTGGGCCTTCATCGGCTTCGAGGCCGCCACCGTGCCGGCGGAATCGGTGCGCGATGCCGAACGCAACGTGCCGCGCGCCACCCTTGCCGGCGTGTTGATCGCCGGGCTTGCCACCCTGCTCGCCTGCACCGTGGTGATCGGCCTGGTGCCGGCCGGGCTGCTGACCGACTCGCCCGCGCCGATGGCCGAAGCGGCGCAGCGCCTGTGGGGCCCGCACGCCGGTACCGCACTGATCCTCGCTGCCGCAGTGTCGGCATTCGGTGCGCTCAACGGCTGGGTGCTGGTGCAGGCGCAAATCCCGCTCGCCGCGGCTCGTGACGGCCTGTTCCCGCCGCGCTTCGCGACGGTGGACGCGCGCGGCACGCCGAGGTTCGCACTGCTCGTCGGCAGCATGTTGGCAAGTCTACTGATCCTTGCCAGCAGCGCGCAGACTCTGGTCGCCCTGTTCGCCTTCGCCATCCTGCTGTCGACCGCGACGACGCTGCTGCCCTACGCCTTCACCGTCGCCGCCTGGTGGCGCATGCGCTCTACCGCCAGCGGTATCGCGCGGCGGCTGGTCGCCGTAGTTGCGTTGGTCTTCGCGCTGTGGGCGCTGTGGGGAACCGGGATCGAGTCATTGTCGTGGGGAGCGGTGCTGATCTTGGCTGGCGTGCCGCTGTACCTGTGGCTGCGACGCACACCTGTGCCCGGCACTGAACTGTAGCTGCGGGCGAGCTTCGGCTGACGACGACTCCGAGACACCCATTACCTGACCGCGGAAGCATGCGCGAGAACTTGCAGCCATGCCGATGTTGCCCAAGAACCAGCTGACGTTCTTTCGGCCCCGCTCCTCCGGGCAGGCAGGCAACAGGTTGAACTGCAGCAGGATCATTCCGGGCGTCGTCGCAACCTTGAAAGAAGCACCACCTATGCTTGCGCCCGACGACCTTGCACCCCAATGCACGCAGATTCTTCGACCTGGCGGAATTCGCCAGTACAATGTCGTTTCTGCCACTTTCGCGGTTCCGGGTGCAGGCCGATGCTGGAGTCCCCACAAGAAAAAGGCGATCGTCATGACCACCCGGATTTCCATGATGCTGCTCGTGCTGCTGTTGAGCGTCGGCCGCTCGGAAGCCACCGATGATGATGCGCCCTGGTACGTTCCCGGTGGCCATTTCGGGGCCAGCTACGAGCAGTCCAGCGGTCGCTGGCGGCTACTGCCGCTGGACGGCGAGGATGTCGAGGTGAGGGCGTCAGCGGACTGCGGCTCGGAGCCGCCGATTCCCGCGGGCCTGTGGCTGGTGGTACCGGAGTCGAACGGCGACGTGAATCTGCTTGCGCCCTCCACGACCGAGCTGCCCTCCGACCATGGCGGCGTGGTTGCACTTCGCGCCTGTGGTGATCCGCGCAATGGTGTCGCCGCCCTGCGCGCGCCGCGTTCCCTGATCGACTGGCTGGTGGAGCGGGCCGGAGCGATCCATGTCGCGCCCTGAGAAGCGACTGCGGCTCGGCATCATGGCCTATGAGGGCTGCATGGTGTCGAGCATCGCATCGGCAACCGACGCACTGCTGGTTGCAAGCGCGCTGGCGCGAATCCGTGACCCGCAGCGAGCGCCGATACTCGAGGCCGTCGTGTTCGGTGCCCGCGGCCAAACCAGCATCCGGACCTCGGCGGGGTTCGACATCGGGGGCCTGGCTCGTCGCCCGGACGACCTCGACATGGTCCTGGTCCCCGGCATCATGCACGACAGTCCGTCGTCACTGCTGCAACGAGTTGGTGACCTGCACGCCGAAGTCGGTCTGCTTCGCCAGCTCGCCGCTAGCGGCATGCGCCTCGCGGGTGTATGTTCGGGCACCTTCCTGCTTGCCGAGGCCGGCGTCCTGGACGGACGCAGAGCTACCACGAGCTGGTGGCTGGGCGCCACCATGCGGCTGCGCTATCCGCGGGTGCGGATGGAGCCGGATGCGATGCTGGTCGAGGACGGAGCCGCGCTGACCAGCGGCGGGGCTACCGCAGTACTCGACCTGGTCATCCGTCAGATTGCCGACGTCGGCGGCGAAGAACTGTCAAAGCAAACCAGTCGTCTTCTGGTGCTCGATACCGAGCGCCAGAGCCAGGCGCCGTTCGTGAGCGAAGCGCTGCTCGACAAGGCGCGCGACTCGATGTCCGAGCGCATCGAACGCTTTCTGCAGCGGCGCCTGCACCAGGACATCCGCGTGGCGCAGCTTGCCAGTCACTGCGGCATCAGTGAGCGCGGCCTGTTGCGGCATTTTCAGACGCGCTTTGGCGTGGCGCCGCTGACCTACATCCAACGCCTGCGGGTCGAACGCGCCAAGGTGCTGCTCGAAACTACGCACCTGACGCTTGAGGAGATCGTCGACCGCTGCGGTTACGCCGATGCCTCAAGCTTCCGCAAGCTGTTCCGGCGCATGACCACGCTGACGCCGGGCGACTATCGTTCGCGCTTCCGCCTGCGCAGCCACTGAGCATCTCCCGCATTCGCGGGACGCCCGGCGACGGCCATGCGCTGTCGCTGCCGTTCGCAGACAAAGGCCGGCGCTCAGTCCTCGTGTATCTGTGGAGGCGCGTTTCGCTCCACGCAGAAGTTGTTTTTCATGCGTGCGCTGGACAGCAAGAGCAGGGGCACCATCGTTTCGCTCAACTCATCCACCGGCAGCATCACATCGAGGCCGTCCATCGAAACCCATGGTTTCGATCCCTCCCTCAGGCCGTGAATAGTGATGCTGGACCGACAGCGGATCTCCTCCCCGATCTCCACCTCCGCCATGAACCGTTGTGCCAGTCGGTGCAACTCCTCGTCGAAACTGCGGTTGCCGGAACCGGGGAACGACGAGCGGAACTTGATTGTGTACGGCGGCAAGTAGAACAGGTGCGCGTGCGAAATGAACTCCTCGCCGTCGCGCTTCATGGCGAAGCGCAGGTGGATGCCGGAGTTGTCGCCATAGCGCGTGCCAACCTTGTAGCGGGCGTCGTCCATGACTTCGACATCTGTCATCAGTCCGTGCTCGGCAGCCTGTTCCAGACTGAGCGTCATCTCGGCGCGCAGGCCTTCGGCCGCGGTGTCATGATCGGGGAAAATTCCACCCAGGTAGACAAACACGTCGCTGACCAGCTCGGGATGGGTGTGCGAGGAGTAGCGAAACTGCGTGCCATGACGGGGATCTGGATCAGGCTTCCGATGCGCAAGCAGGAACCCCGGAAGCTCGTCAGGGACTTCGACCATGACTGGCAGCAGGCTGTCGTCGTCGGGGCGCGGTGTCTGCGACGCGCAGGCCGCAAGCGTCAGGGCTGCAGACAGTCCGATGAGCTTGGCGTACTTCATTTCCAACTGCTCCCGTCGCTGGATGTCCAACGCTCCGTCGCGGCGCGCGCGCCCGCGCGAGACGCCTGGACCAACACCGTGCTTGGGCCCAGTGTGCCCATTTGCGAATCTCGTGACCAGATGGCGCAGTCTCGGATGCGGCAGCTGATGGCGACGTCAGAGCTCGAGCCGAATATTCCTTGCGCGCACCATCCGATCGAATCAGTCACTCGGAGCCGAAGCGGCCTGCGCCCGTTCCGGGCGTTTGGCGAGTGACGAAGACATTCCGGGAAGCAACGTCCACTGCGTACATTCTGGCTTGTTGACCTCTGGCTCCTGTCGCCTCTCCCCGCGCGCCACCCCTTGTGCGCAAACCGCGACAGGCGTAGCGTCTGCGCCAGCGTCCGAGTATCAAAAGGGGTTCCGGGAGGCGAGCTTCGTCAGCGCGACAGTCCGCGGGTGGGGACAGGTATTCGAGAGCGGAAGCGATACCGGCACGGCACAGGGTAAGGAAAGCGATCAGGCTATGTCAGACGGGCTTGTCTGGAAGGACCAGGGTCGACTCGACGGCGATGCGCCTGCAGCGCACGCCGTGGTGATCGGTGTCGGCGACTATCCGCATCTCGTCGACGGCAGCGGCGCACTGACCGATCGGAACGGCGGGCTGCGCCAGCTATCCTCACCACCACAGTCGGCGCGACTCCTGGCAGCCTGGCTGCTCGACGAGTTCAACCACCCCGCTGCCCCGCTCGCTTCGCTCAGCCTGCTTGTTTCGGATCCCGCACCTGCACCTTTCGCACACTCCGCGCTTGCGGCTCCGGCAGTTCTCGCTGTGGCCAACAGCACGAACGTGATCCAGGCATTGCGTAGCTGGAAGCAGCGCGGCGACAGTCACGATGACAACCTCATGTTGTTCTTCTTCTGCGGCCACGGCGTGGCGCGCGGACTCGACGGGCTCACGCTGCTGCTCTCCGACTATGGCGAGAGTTCCGACATGCCGATGGAGGGCGCCATCGACTTTGCCGCTTTCCAGCGCGGCATGGCGCAGTGTCGTGCGTCCCGGCAATGCTTCTTTGTCGACGCCTGCCGACAGGTCTCGGATATCGCAACCACCACCAGCGAAACCGGACAGCGCGTGATTCAGGACAACATCCATCGCCCGCACGCATCGGACTGGAACTACGCCGTCCTGTTCTCCACGGTGGAGGGCGAGATGGCGTACGGGCGCCGTGGAAAACCAAGCTTCTACACCGAAGAACTGATCCGCGGTCTGAACGGCACCGGCGCGCCCCGCCGCAACGCCCAGGGCGACTGGTGGGTGACCACCGGCGGACTCACCCAGGCCATTCACCGCGGGCTCTCGCTTCGCGGGCCGCGGATCCGCAATCCAGCCGTGCGCCTGGTGGAGTTCGAGTTCCACAAGCTGAAAGCCGCGCCACGGGTGCCGGTGACCGTGTCCTGGCGCCCCCGCGAAGATGATCAGCCAGCCGTCCTGACCTGCGAACGCGGCGGCGCCGTGGTGGAGACCTCGGGTCCGACCGCCGAGGACTGGACCGTCGAGCTGCCCTTCGGCATCTATGATTTCAGCGCACAGGCGGGAAGCGGAAACGGTCGTCGTGCGGAAGAACCGGTGTTGCCGCCCTTCCTGGACGTCGAGATCGAGGTGCAGCCATGAGCATTTCGGTGGCCGCTGAAGCCCAGCTGTTCGGGCGCAGCACGCAATCGGGCCTGATCGGTCGCGTGTATCGCGAGAACCCTGATCACGGTCTGGAGTTCGTCGACGAACTGGTGGTCCCGGTTGGCGACTATGGCCATGCACACAGTCATGCGCGACAGGCGCTTGCCTCGGCACCGAGCGGACGCTACCTGATCCAGTTGGCCCTGCCGAACGGTCGCGTGGTCAACCAGCGCTTCGAGATCGCCGAGAACCGTTCGGTTGAAGTCTTCGTGCCGCTCCCTCACGAAGCGCCGTACGAGTGGAGCACGCTGCAAAGTCTGGCCGGGAACTTCGCTCTCCGGCGCGGCACCGGAGGTGCGCCGCCGTCGCCGGCTCCAAACGAGTCAGCGCGACGCGGCGAGAGAGAGAAACCTCAGGCCTGCTCTATCCACATGTTGAAATCCGACGCGGAGCACGGTGGAACGTCGGTGCTCTCGCGCGAGACGCTGGCTGGGCTGGCCAGGATCATTGCCGAGCGCACGCCGCCCGACGAATTGAGTTCGCTTCTGGTTGGCTCGTCCGCCACGGTGCAGCCGGTCCACAATGAATCCGATTTCGCGCTGTTCGAGTTCGTGCACGCAGGGTCGCTGGCCGACGGAGCCCAGCGGCAATCCTGGTACTTCGGGCCCGGAACGCCGCTGGATCGCGTCTATCTGCTGGTCCGTTCGGCACGGGGCGCGCAGTTGATCGCCCTGCCGGCGCCGTGGACCGCCAACGGTGAGGAAATTGAAATCCAGCTGCTGCTCGACCGGCGCGCTGAATGCCAGCGCCCCGAGTTCGCGCTGACCATCGCCGACCCGATGATCAACAGCGTGCTTGGCTACGCGGCCAATGGCGCCGTGCACGAAGCGGCGCAGCTGATGGACTTCGCCACCGCGCGCAAACTCCTGTTCCACAAGATCAGCAGTCCGCTGGCGGCCACGGTTGGTGGCTACCTGCTGCTGCTCGGCCTCGACCGCAGCGCCTACCGCGCCCACGCCGACGACTGGCAGCAATGGCTCGACAATCTCTGCTACTGGTTCGACTGGCTGCCCGACGGCGCTGTGTTGCGTGCGGCAAAATACTTCGTGCTCGGCGACAAGGACCGCGACGGCGCGCTCGAAGCGCTCATGCTGGGGTTCGACCGCGGCCTGCCCTTCTTCACCTTCGGCATGCGCCTGATGATCGAGGGCATGCGTCGGTTCGCGCACGAGGGCGAGGCGCTTGCGCAGGAAAGGCTGGCCATCCTGGAGTCGCTGGCCGCGGTCGCCGATCCGCAACAGCATTTCCTTACCCTCAACCTGGCCACGTCGTAGGCGACGATTCGCGCGGGAGGCTGCGAAGATGAGCGAACTCGAAATCACCATGCTGCCGGCCAAGGAAGGCGACTGCCTTCTGCTCTCCTACGGCGAACCGAACGACAAGCGACACGTACTGATTGATGCCGGGCGCGCCTGGACCTGGCGTCACGCTCTGAAGTCGTACCTCGCCGAGCATGCCGTCGACGCCATCGAGCTGCTGGTGGTGACGCATGTCGACCGCGATCATATCGACGGCGTGCTGGCCCTGATGCGCGACCCGGAATTCGATATCCCGGTGCGCAACATCTGGTTCAACACCTACGATCATCTGCTCGGCCATTCGATCACGGTGCTGCAGGACGACGACACGCTCGAGAGCTTCGGTGCAAAAATGGGCGAGGAGCTGAGTCCGCTGATCGTCGACCGCGGCTGGCGCTGGAACCACGCGTTCGACGGCCATGCAGTGGCGCTCGGTCGCCTGCCCGGCAATGCCGTGCAGCTCGGTGAGCTTTCCATCACGCTGCTGTCTCCGGATCAGGAGAAACTGGACGCGCTGCGTCCGCGCTGGGAGCTCGAGTGCCGCGAGGCCGGCATCACGCCAGGGGCCAGCCTCGAGGAGTACTTTGTCGAAGATGACGAACTCGAACCGTTCGGCGCCATCAACGTCGACGCCCTGGCGGAGACACGCTTCGAGGACGACGGCTCACCGGCGAACGGCTCCAGCATCGGCATGCTGATCGAATACGACGGTCGAAGGGTACTTCTGCCGGGCGACGCCCATGTCGGCATCCTGGTGCGGGAGCTGCGCGCACTCGGCGCCAGCGAAGCCGCACCACTGCCGGTGGACGCCTTCAAGATTCCGCACCACGGCAGCCGCTACAACGTCTCCACCGAGCTGCTCGCCCTGCTCGACTGCCGCCACTATCTGGTGTCCACAAACGGCAACTACTTCAAGCATCCGGACGATGTCGCGATGTCACGCCTGGTCAAGTACGGCAGCGCCGACTCCACCATCCACTTCAACTACGCCACCGACTTCAACCGCCACTGGCGAAACCCCGTCTGGGAAGCGAGATACCGGTACAGCACCGTCTATCCGGAGGCTGCATCGGACGGGTTTGCGACAGTCAGCCTGTAACCTTGTCGCAATCCATCCCGTCGGCTTCGATGAACCGCACCAGGAACATCGCCGCCTTTACGCCACCGACGGCCACGGGTTCCGCACTGCCTGCGTGCGCGTTTTACGCTTCGCGGTGGCGGCCCGCCAACGTCGTCTCTCCGCTTGTTCCTGGCCACGCCAGGACCTCGCCGACTCGATTCGCACCGTCATCGAGCGCGCAGGCAGGAGCGTCGATTTGCTTGGCGATCGCTTCCACTTTCGCGCCGGCTTCGGCGGCTGCCTGTGCTGCGTCCACGCGTGCGTCCGTCTGCGACGAAGGCGCATCATCGTCGGAACTGCTGCACGCGATGAGCGTCAGCAGCGCAGCGAATAGTCGGGGATGGTATTTCATGGCGGGAACGCTCCTTGTTGAGGGTTCGAGCCAGCGCGGGTCTCGATGGGTACGCCCGATGGATACGCGACGCAGCAAGCAAGTGGCCCGAACCAGTCAAGTCCACAACGCTCGTCCTCTACCGCCCTGCCCTGCCCCGATCCGATCCCGCACGGAACCATCCAGGTGAACGTGGACGCCGCGAAGAAAGCCCAGGTCCGTACCTCCCCCAAGCTTCCGCAGGTGCTTCTCGAACACCCGGCGCTCAAGCTGTACCCTTGATTACCGAGGCCAGGAGGCCGAGTGAGGGAGCAGTAGCGAATGGCGCAAGTACACACGGTCCCGCCGGCCCTTCTGGAGGCCCTGGCCGCGTGCGGTGGCCTGCGACGCTATCCGGCGCGTTCGGTGGTAGTGAACGAGGAGGACGAAGGCGACGCCATGTACGTGATCGTCAGCGGTCGCGTAAAAGCCTTCGGCGTCGGTGAGGACGGTCGCGAAGTCGTATACGCGACGCAAGGGCCCGGCGAAACCTTCGGCGAACTCAGCCTCTTCTGCGGACCGCGCTCGGCTTCGGTGATGACGCTGGAGCGAACCACCTGCGTGGTCGTGCCCGGCAGCGGCATCCGGTCGCTGCTTGCCGAGCATCCGGAGTTCGGCGAGTACCTTCTGCACAAGGTCATCGGCATGGTCCGCTCGGCCACCGAGCAGGTCAAGGGTCTCGCGCTCGACAGCGTGTATCAGCGGCTGGCGCGGCTGCTCACCACGCTTGCGGAACGAGACGCGCATGGCGACCTGGTGATCACCGAGCGCCTGACGCAGCAGGACATCGCAGAGCGCATCGGATGTTCGCGCGAGATGGTCAGCCGCATTCTCGGTCAGCTTGTCGAGGGTGGCTACGTCGAGTCCCACAGGCGACGCATCGTGATCCGCAAACGACTCCCTGCCGGCTGGTGATTGAGCGAACGTGATTAGTTCACAGAATCGGTGTGCATTGCGCCGCTGAGATCGGACAGCGATCGGAGCAGAGTCGGTACCGGAGAGGCCTTCAGCCCTCCGGTCGGTGGATCCAGGGCTCGAAACACCGACGGAAGTCGCAGAGCCATCAAGGAGAAAGATCATGTCACTACCGAAAGCACTCGACGCCACAACCCGCCTCGCCGCCATCCGCGCACTGGATATCCCGGCGCCTTCGTCTGCGGCACTGCTCGCACTGCCAGTGCGTGCGGATGCCGGCGACTCCAGCAAATCGTCCGCCGACATCGATCGCGGCAGTCTGGTCGCGTTCGTCGCGGGCGTAAGTTCCGCACACCGCAGCGACGCGCTCAACAGCACCCTGCTCGCCGCCATGGCATCCGACAAGGTGTATGACCGCAACGATCCCACGCAGGTCATCAACTGGTACAAGAAGTACACCGCGGTGCTTCAGCTGTGCGGATGGGATGCCCAGGAGTTCAGCTTCCAGAACTATTCGGCGTCCGGTTCGTCGTTCTCGATCAACAGTGCCATCATCGAGATCGTCGCCGCGGCAGCGTCCGGGCCGGAGCTGGCCGTGGTGGAAGCTGCTCTGGATGCGCTCAAGAAACTCGGCAGCAACGACCCCTGGTACAAGGTCTGGGACCAACACAGCCACAGCACCAACGGCGGCAACTTCCAGATCGTGCCGGTCGGCGACAGCAACGGCGAACGCAATACGCTGGTGATGCAGTGCTCGGCGTTTGCCTTCCAGACCACGGAAGTCGATACGACTTTCCTGTGGACCAACTACCACAGCTCGGACGTGAAGATCCAGTACGCAAACCAGACCATGACGCTGGACGAAGACGTCTGGGACCAGGTGAGCGCTGCCGTTGTCGCCAAGCTCGGCGACAACGACAAGACCCAGATCGGCAACCTTCCGATCTGAACCGGACCGCGCCCGTCGGGCCACAAAGGCCCGGCGGGCGTCCAAGGAGGAGCAAGCAATGAACGTCAATCAGTTGGCCAACATGATCATCGTCGACCGCGCCCGCATTGCAAGCGCGATTACCACCGGCGCTGCGTGGGAAATCTGGATGCAGGTTGAACTCGTGGTCCTGCTTGTCGCAGCCGGCGTGCAGGCCGCGCGCGAGGTTCCCTACCCGCCACCCAATGGAAACCTGAGTCTTGATGTGCTGGCACAGGACAACGCCGGTCGCTACGCCATCGAGCTCAAGGTCGAGAGCGCGAACAACTCGGGCGCGGCGCTGCTGACCGCGGCCAAGGCAGACATGACCAAGATCCAGAACTATGTGCCCAATCCCGGGGCCCGCTGGGTGGTGGCGATCGCCTACAGCGGAGTCGCCCGAAAAGCACTCTCCGGCTTCGCGGGGGACCCGACCAACAATGCGATCTACCAGGAAGCCGACAGCATCGGTGTACTGGTGGCGACGCGCTGACAGCGTTTCGAAATCGCGATCGGGTATGTCACGCGTCTCATCAAGGCTCATGCAGGCAGCACAACCTGGCCAGGGACGGCAGGGACGGTATCAAAATTCGGTTGGAACAGATCTGCCCGCACCACGCGGGCGGATCTGTTTCGAGTTTCTCAGTCGAATACATAGCGACCTTCCTCGTCGACCTCGACGTTCGGCGGCACACCGTGCAACTCAAAGTAGTCGAAGCCCTGTTTCAGGTTGAGCCAGAATGCGTGCCACTCGCTGTCGGCGTACCGATCCAGGACCGCATCATTTAGCCTGAAAGGGAAAATGTGCACGCGGACGAATGGCTGCTCGCTGGACAGGGCGGCATGCGTCAACGCGTAGATTTCCTCGATCCCGGCATCGGTCATCGCGTAACAGCCGATGGACACGCAGTCTCCATGGATCATGATCGAGTCGCCCGTGCGCTGGTGGAAGCGGTCGTAGGCGTTCGGGTAGCCGATGTTGAATGCGAGGTGATACCTGCTCCACGGGGCCAGCCGTGAGAGCGTCACGAAGTAGAACCCCTCGGGCGACTGTATGTCCCCGCTTCGCAGCTTCGGCCCGAGTTCGCCGGAAAAGCTGCAGATCTCATAGGACTTGAACAACTCGAAGTGCCCTTCCCCGCCCTCCACCCACACCTCGAGAACGCCCGGCTCCTTGAAGACGCGGATGAAGATCGGGTCACCGAAAGACAAACCTCGGGCGCTCAACTCCAGTTCGAGGCTTCCGCGAACTCGCTCGGTGGCCTGCCCGGAGTTGGCATGGGCGGACGTTTGCGCCAGGCCGCCAGCGAACAGCAAAAGAAGAACGCGGATAGTCGAATTCATGCCCATGCACATGCTGCGGCCGTGAACGATTTCTTGCAGCGGCCTGGTCGGACAAGCAGAGCCAACGGTTTGCCCATCTTGTCACTCTCCCAGGCCTCATGTTCTTCAGGACACAGCGAGCCGTTGTGTTTCGCCGCGCAAGTCATTCAACGTCAACCGCCGGCCTGACGAGCAATCCGGCCAGCCACTGCAGATCCCGACAAAGCGCGAACCTGCCTTGCAGGCAATGGCAGGCATCCATGCAATACGGTGCAGACGCGCATGGCGACACCTTCCTGCGACTGGCGTTGGAGAGAAAAGGTCCGCGTACGGCGCGTGATAAACGTTCTGAAGAATAGCATTCAAACATATGATTATTATCGCTAATAATTCGGGAACCTCAGGCTCCGAGCCAGGTTCTGCACCAGAATCCGTTCGCGGCGCGAAGGCACCGCCAGCGCCTCTTGAAGCCCTGAATGCCCAAACCCCGTTCGCGGTGGGGAGCGGCCCAAGGCCGCGTCTCCAACCACCTGTGATCCCGAACCACCCGCGCTTCACGTTACCGAACCCGTTCGCGGTGAGGAGCGGCCAAAGGCCGCATCTCGAACCGCCTGCGACAGCACCAGCACGCCCGCGATTCACTCAAGAATGACGCTCCCCCAATTTCGCAGGATGCCGCACCCACGACCGTGACATGAAACGCCCCATCCTGCGATAGTGTCCTCATGACACGCACACTCTGCCTCTGCCTCGCTCTCTCCCTTCTTGCGCCCGCCGCCGCGACCGCCGGCACGAAACGCTGCGAGGCCACACTCACACCAGCGCTGCAGCAGCTCCTGGACTGGCCCGGCGAGGTCTGGCGCTTCGCCGTCGTCGAGCATCGTCCCAGCGGCAAATTCGTGCAGTTCGGCTACGAGCAGGGCCTGTTCATCGACTTGCCCATC
>CAZGKE010000013.1:0-4246 GCA_964526035.1 uncultured Gammaproteobacteria bacterium
CTGGAGATCACCCGCGTGCGCGGCTTCAAGACCCGCGTCCTGGCGACCGATCCGTTCACCTCGGGTGACCTGGGCCTGGCCACGCCTGACACCCGCGCCAACTTCGTGCTGAACTGGCGCATGGGTGACTTCAGTGCCGGCATCAACGGCAACTACATCGGCGACTCCCAGTCGCTGGTGAGCACTGCCCGGATCCCGTCCTGGACCACCTGGAACCTGCAGGGCTCCTGGAACGCCCCGTGGAACGGCCGCCTGACCCTGGGCGTACGCAACATCGGCGATCGTGCTCCGCCCTTGAGTGCACAGGCCTTTGCGCATCCGTTCTATGACAACGGCCAGTACAACTTCTACGGCCGCGTGCCGTACGTGCGCTACGAGCAGAACTTCTAGAGCTCGTTTTTCATGCCGGCGCAAGCCGGGATGTCTTCAGCGGCCCGCCCAGTGCGGGCCGCTTTTTTTGGTTCACCGCGCTTTGCCGGGAAACGCGGCCTTGATTTTCGGGTCCGGCAGGCGGCGGGTCGAGTTGTGTCATCCATGACCTTGTTTCGTCCGCCCTCCGGTAGGAGCCCACCCGTGGGCGACCGTGAGGAAGGGGTCGCGCACGGGTGCGCTCCTGCAAAAGAGCAACAAGCGGCGGCCGCTCTTTTTTTCGTGCCCTCTCCCGAGCACGGGCGGCCGGCAGGCTCAGTCGGTACAATGCCGCTCCCCGCGGAACGCCTCCGCGCACCACAGAGCGATACTGGATCTTGAGCGACCGCGCCTACGATATCTCCGTGACCCGCCATTTCCCGGCGTGGCTCGCCGAGATCAATGCCAGCCTCTGTTTCACCACCTACGAGGCGGGCGCCGTCCTTCTGGCGGGCCTGCGCGAGGAAGGCCACCTGCAGTTCACCTCCCGCATGGTGGCGCGCGCCATGGGTGTCGCGGCGACCGCGGACAGCCTGTGGGTCGGTACCATGCTGCAGCTGTGGCGCTTCGAGGACATGCTGCAGGGACGCCGTGGCGCCGGCGGCGAAGACCGCGTCTACGTGCCGCGCATCGGCTACATGACCGGCGACATCGACTGCCACGATGTAGGGGTGGATGGTGACGGCCGTCCGCTGTTCGTCAACACCCTGTACAGCTGCCTCGCAAGGCCATCGGAACGCTACAGCTTCGAGCCCATTTGGCGCCCGCCATTCATCAGCCGACTGGCCGCGGAGGATCGCTGCCACCTCAACGGACTGGCGATGGAGCAGGGTGTTCCCGCCTACGTGACCTGCGTCGCGCGCAGCGACGTGGCCGGCGGCTGGCGCGATTTCCGCGGCGATGGCGGGCTGGTGATCGACACGCGCAGCAACGAAATCGTCTGCTCGGGGCTGTCCATGCCGCACTCGCCGCGTATCCACGAGGGGCGCCTGTGGCTGCTCAATTCCGGCAGCGGCGAATTCGGCTATGTCGATCGCGAACGCGGCGTGTTCGAGCCGGTGGCGTTCTGCCCCGGCTATCTGCGTGGCCTGGCGCTGGTCGGCAACTACGCGGTGGTGGGGCTGTCGGCGGCGCGCGAGAACAAGGCGTTCACCGGGCTGGCACTGGACGAGCGCCTCAGCGAGCGCGGCGCGGTGGCGCGCTGTGCGATCCAGGTGGTCGACCTGCGCAGCGGCGACATCGTCCACGAGCTGCGGATGAAGGGTGAGCTGCGTGAACTCTACGATGTCGCAGTGATTCCGGGCGTCCGTCTTCCCGGCATGATCGGCTTCGTCGGCGACGAAATCCGCCGCGAAATCACCTTCCCCAGCTGAGAACCCTCTGAACGAGCCCGCGCGCGCCGCGCCCGCGGCTGTGGGCCACGCCTCAGGCCGGCATGCAGTCAAAGGCGATGCTGACCCGCGGCGGTCCCCCTGCGTGCGGCACGGTGCGGTGGTAGAAGTACGAGGGAAACAGGATGATTTCGCCAGCCGCAGGTCGGTGACGCGCGATCAGGCAGCGCCCCTCCCACTGCGCACCCAGTTCCTGCGGCGGTGCGCCGAACTCGATGCAGCCGGCGTCCTCGCCTTCGCCCAGGTCGGTCTGTGCGTAGTACACCCCGGACAGCCAGCCGCTGGGATGGATATGCGGCAGCTGATGGCCTCCGGCTTCGAGGACGGTGGACCAGATCGACATATGCCAGCGCTGCGGTGCGCGGCGAACCACCGGGTGGCCGCCCTGGCGCAGAGCCTCGGGAATCCCGGCACGATAGGTTTCGAATGCAGAGGACACGGCGTCGATGAGCGCGCTGACCGCCGGACCACCGTGCAGGCGCAGATCGGCCGACTGGCGTCCCTGGCGGGTGGTGCGCCCATGCGGATCGCGAAGCAGGCTGGGATCGGCCAGCACCTCGTCGACCAGCGCGCGATTGAAGCCGTCGAGGTCGGCGTATCCCTGCGGAACCGGTACGTTGGCGACACGCAGCAGGTTGGCATAGTCCATCAACCAGTCGTATTCGGCCTGCTTCTCCAGCGCGGACCAGGCCAGCGCCAGGCCGGCGAGCGCATTCTGGTTGCCGGGTTGGAAGTGCAGCGCGCGCGCGAAGGAAGCTTCGGCGTCGGCGAAGGCGTCGCGGGTCAGCTGGCAGACGCCCAGGCTGGCCAGCGCTTCGGCATGGTCGGGTTTCTTCAGGAGCAGCGCCTTCAGGGTGTCCTCGCTGGCATCCACCTGGCCGTCGGCCTTCAGCGCGGCGGCCAGCCCGAGGTGTGCATCCGGAAGGTCCGGCGACAGCGCGACGGCGCGCCGGTAGGCATCAATGGCTTCACCCGGCGGGGCGTGTTCGCTGAGATGTACGCCGAGATTCAGGAATGCGCGCGCGTCGTCGGGCGTCATCGACGTCACCCGGGTCAGCGCTTCACGCGCGTCCTGAGGGCGACCGAGCTGCTGCAATAGCACGCCGCGCAGCGCGACAGCGTCCGGGCTCTCGGCCGGCGGATCGTCGAGCAGCGCGAGTGCATCGTCGAGACGCCCCAGGTGCGCGCGCAGCAGCGCCAGGTTGTAGTTGAGCGACGGGTGCCTGGCGCCGGCTTCGACGGCCGATGACAGCACCTGCTCGGCGTCATCGGGACGCTCAAGCCGCATCAGCGCCATGAACAGCTGCATGGCCGCCTTGGCATCCGCGGGCTGCGCCTGGTGCATGCGCTGAAGCTCCGGCAGCGCGTCGGCGAAACGCCCCTGTTGCAGCAGCGAGGCGAGGGCACTCATGGCGCGCCCCTCGCCCGGGCATCGCCATCCATGGTCAGCCACGCGTTGAACGCGACCACCACGCGCTCGCGTTCGCCCCAATGTGGAAACACCTCGTGCAGCACGTAGGACGGAAACAGCACCAGCTGCCCGGCGCGATGCGTCAGCTGCCAGGCGCCGGTGCGGTAGGGTCCCTGCAGCTGGAAGTTGCCGGGGTCCGTGAACATGTTGGCAGGCGTCCTCGGGTCGATGAAGCGCACCACACCGCTCGACGGCTTGTCGGCCGGGGCCTCACCCGGATCGATGCAGAAGATCCCCGACCAGGATGCCATTGGATGGTTGTGGCAGCCCTGGTGCCCCCCCTTCTTAGTGACGTGGAACCAGGAGTGGTAGTGGAAGCGCAGCCGCGCATAGTCTTCCGGGCTGTAGCGGTTCAGCTCCTGGATGAATTGCGCCAGCGTCGAATGGATGAACCCGAACAGGCGCTTGACCGGGGGATTCGGCCACGTATGCAGGTTGAAGCGACTTTCGAAGATGTCGACCTGGGTGTCACGATAGTTCGGATCGCGAACCTCGTCGGTCTGACTGGCGATGAACAGGGCGCGCAGCTCCGAGCACAGGGATTCCGCATCGGAGATCTGGACGGTGCCGAAAGGCACCGCGAACAGTGGAGAAATCTGCAGCGGGCCACCGGCCGAAGGTCGATCCATAGTGTGCATGATGAGCGGATGGTGCGCGCGCACGGCAGGCACCAGCGATGACCCGAGGTTGAAAAGGCGGCGTAGATTCTACGCGATTGCCCCGCGGTTGCCGCCCCAGGTTCCCTAAAAGTCCTGGTGGTAGCGCACATACGGCGTGCGGGCACGGGCTTCATCCAGACCGCTGGTGCTGGTCGGGGGCGCGGGTTGCCGGGTGCGGGTCAACAGGTTTCGCGCACCAAACTGGAATTCTCCCTGCCATGGCATCCGCCATGACACGCCCAGATCGAGGCCGCCCCAGTAATAGGACTGGCCGAGCGGCTCGCTGTGCACCCAGCGACTGCTGATCTCGCCGCTCA
>CAZGKE010000013.1:4346-21850 GCA_964526035.1 uncultured Gammaproteobacteria bacterium
TGGTTGCCGGCGACCCCGGCGCCCACGCGCCCGAGCGGCTGGCTGTGGACCAAGCCTGCTGTGGACTCCAGGCACAGCGTACCCACGCTGACAGGACAGGGCGCCAGGAGCGACTCGCCCAAGCCGGCACTCAAGCCCACGGACAGGGCCGATGTTGCGGGAACCCGCAGCACCAGATCGTGGCCATCCGCTGCTGCGTAGGTACCGGTCGAGTAAGGCTGCGGCGCACGCGGGCGCAGGAAGATCGCGCCACCGTCGCGCAGACTCAGCTCGAACAGGCCGTCGTCGGAAAGCCAAAGGCGCTGTTCGCCGGAAGGTGCCGTCGCCGGTGCGCCCCTGTACAGCAACCAGTCGAGCGCCGAAGTGCGCGAAGCGACCTCGCCAGTAGCGGCCTCTGCCAGCACAACCGAAGGCGCCAGCGCGATGGCGATCGCTGCGCCAACCCATCCTGCATTCCTGACACTGCGGCTTTTCATGATCAAACCTGGTTTCCAGTCTCTGGGAACCCCGGCCAGCGCCGATGGTTCCCGCGCATCCCCGCGAAACCAGTATAGCGCCAACAGTTGCTGGAATTACCAGCGTTTGCGGGGACAAGCGCGGTGTTCACGCCAGTGAGTGTCAGACAGCGTCTCTTGAGGCAGCGAAGGACTGCACCGGGAAACCTGAGGGCTGAGGGTTGCAGTGCGCTGTCGAGCGACGCAGCGGGGCTTGTTCAGAGGTAGCGAAGGGCTACACTGGCTGCTGGTGGTTCAGGTACGGCACGGCGCGATGGTTCCCCGCAGCGAATCCAGCAGTCCGCAGGTCGCCGATCGGGTGGTGTCAAAGCTGTTGGGCGTAGAGCCTGGGACCTCGCTGCTGATGCTCATGTTCGACTGCGACAGTCCAGCGGCCTGCGACGCGCGCCTGCGCGATGAGTCCGGCGCCGCACTGGGCGTCACCGCGAGACTGTGGCGTCGCGAGCCTTGCCTGGCGCCGCTGGGCGCGGACGCGGAACGTCCCGGGCTGCGCGAAGCCGTTGACGCGCTGCTGCCGACGGGCGAACAGGCTGGACTCGGCGCACATCACGGAACTCCGATCGGCGTCTGGAGCCTTGGCTCGATGCAGAGCAGCCATCTGCTGGTTGTCGGAGGGCATGGCCTTGACGATCCGGCCGTCCGATGCGCGCTGGACACACTCAGCAGACCACTTGCGGAATGGCTCTCACGCCTTGCCGAACTGCAGCACCTGCGCGATACCCTGGAGCGTCTGGAGCAGTCGCAACGACTGCAGACGGCGCTGTTCGCCATAGCCGATCTCGCCAGCTCCGGCGAGGACATGGACCATGTGTTCCTGCGCCTGCATGAAATTGTCGGCAACCTCATGTATGCCGAGAACTTCTACATTGCCCTGTTCGATGCCGGCAGGCAGACGCTGCGCTTTCCCTACTACCGGGACAGCGTCGAAGTCGAGCTGCCGCCTCCTGACGAGGACTATCACCTCGATGAACTGATGGGCTCCCTGACGCGCTACGTGCTCTCCAACGGAGAGACGCTGATGGGCACGCCGGAGGAGCTCGACCGCGCTCTCGGCGAGTCATTCGCGCCGGTCGGCGCGCCCTGCGTCGACTGGCTCGGCGTACCCCTGAAGCGCGGCGATTCGGTGATAGGCGCCGTCGTCGTCCAGAGCTATTCGGAAGCGAACCGCTATGGCGAAAGCGAACGCGCGCTGCTGACCTTCGTCGCGCAGCACATTGCCACTGCCCTGGAGCGCAAACTCGCCCACGAAGAGCTTGAGCACCGCGTCGCGCAGCGCACCGACGAGTTGCGCGAGGCCAATCGGGTACTGGAACAGGAGGTCCTCGAGCGCCGGCGCGGAGAACGACTTCAGGCGGCACTGTTCAGAATCGCCCAGCTGGCCACCACCAGCGAGAGCATCGAAGCATTCTACGCTTCGGTGCATGGCGTGGTGGGCGACCTGCTGTACGCCCGGAACTTCTATATCGCGATGCTGAGCGATGATCGCCAACAGCTGCACTTCCCCTACTCGGTGGACGAGTTCGACCCGCATCGCGATGCGCGCCGACTGGGTCGTGGCATGACCGAGTACGTTTTGCGCACCGGCAAGGCCATTCTCGCCGACGAGGATGTAGCGGCGGCGCTGCACGCCCGCGGGGAAGTGATCAGCAGCGGCACCGAGTCGGTGTGCTGGCTGGGCGTGCCCCTGGTCTGCGAGGACAAGACCGTCGGCGTGCTGGCGGTGCAAAGCTACAGCGAAGAGAACCACTACAACTCTCGCGATCAGGAACTGCTCACCTTCGTGTCGTACCACATCGGCAATGCGCTGGAGCGCAAGCGTGCCGATGACTCACTCAAGCTTGCCTATCTTGACCTCGAGCAGCGCGTCGACGAGCGCACTGCGGAACTGGCCGCGGCCAACGTGCAGCTGCGCGAGGAGATTGGCCAGCGGCAGAACGTCGAGGCGCGTCTGATGCACGACGCCCTGCATGATTCGCTGACCGGCCTTCCCAACCGCAGCTACCTGCTCGATCGCCTCAACCATGCGCTCGAGCGCTTTGCCCTGGGCGGCGGAACGACATTCGCGGTGCTGTTTCTCGACCTCGATCGCTTCAAGGTGATCAACGATTCCGTGGGCCATCTGGTCGGCGACGATCTGCTCAAGGATGTAGCCGCACGCATCGCGCGCTGCGTGGCCGGATCCGGACTGGTGGCGCGGCTGGGTGGCGACGAGTTTGCGGTACTACTCGACCCGGTGACGGATCTGGATGCACCAGGCAGATTGGCACAGCGCATCATCGATGGTCTGACGGCACCGTTCCGCGTCTCCGGCAAGGAGCTGTTCACTTCCGCAAGCGTCGGCATCGCCTTGGGCGCCAGCCGCTATCGCAAGCCCGAAGAGCTGCTGCGCGACGCCGACGTCGCCCTCTACCGGGCCAAGGCCGAGGGCAGGCACCGCTTCGTGCTGTTTGACGAACGCCTGCATCAGGAAGCCCTGCGACTCCTGGAGCTGGAGGTCGACCTGCGGCGGGCGCTGACGCGCGCGCAGTTTGAGCCCTGGTTCCAGCCGATCGTCCGGCTCGAGGACGGTGGGGTGGTCGGCTACGAGGCGCTGCTGCGCTGGCGGCATCCGCAGCGCGGCCTGCTGGAGCCGGGTGCGTTTCTCTCGGTGGCCGAGGACAACGGGCTGGTGGAGTCGATTGACTGGCAGATCTTCGAGTCGGCGTGTCGCCAGGGCCGTCGCCTGCTGCAGGGCAGCGAGCGTTTTCTGAGCGTGAACGTCTCTGCCCAGCACTTTCGTTCACCGCAGCTTGCCGAAAAGCTGATTGCGCTGCTGGTCGAGACCGGCATCGACGCGCGTCAACTGCGCCTTGAGGTGACCGAGGGGACCCTGCTCGAGAATCCGCTCCATGTCCGCAGCACCCTGCAGGCTCTTCGCGAGGCGGGCATCGAAGTGGCGCTCGACGACTTTGGCACGGGCTATTCGTCGCTGAGCTACCTGCATCAGTTTCCGCTGAACTCGCTGAAGATCGACCGTTCGTTCATCGCCTCGCTCGACGTCGAGCCGGAGGGCAGCGGCACGGCCGTGGTGCGCGCCGTGCTGACCCTGGCACAGGCGCTCGAACTCCAGGTGGTCGCCGAGGGCGTCGAAACCGAGCGCCAGCGCCGCATCCTCTGCAAGCTCGGCTGCGAATACGGCCAGGGTTTCCTGTTCGCCCGCCCGTCACCGGCCGCTTCCGTGCGTGAGGTCAGCCCGGAACCTGGGCGACAGGATTTCGAAAGGAAACCTTCATAGCGCCAGGGCGACGCCAGTGGCGATCTGAGGATGGGTGACGAACTACGAGGGAACGCTGCTCTTCGGCTACGTTGCGAACTACGCGGACCCATGCTCTTTTCGCGGGTCCTGAATGCCGAACCTCGAATCCCGAGTCCACCCTGGCTTGGACAGTGGGAGGGGCCTCAGCCCTGACAGCGACGGATCCTGACTGAGCGGGACGGCTGAGGCCCCTCCCACAGAATATCGAGGTACTTCCCGGTCCCCGGTCCCAAGTCCCGGCGCAAGCCCCTACTGCCTCGTCTCCGACCCCGGCACCACGGCGCTGGCAGCGTAGATCCGCTCGAGGTCGACCAGGTCGAAGCGATAGTTGCGGTTGCAGAACTCGCAGGTGACCTCCAGCTGGCCTTGCTCATGCACAGCTGCGGCGGCTTCATCACGACCGAGATGTCGCAGCATCTGTTCCACCTTGTCCTGCGAGCAGCGGCAGCCAAAGCGCAGTGGTCGAGCCTTGAACAGACGCACGCCATCTTCATGGAACAGGCGTCGCAGCAGGGTTTCGGGATCGAGTTCGAGCAGTTCCTGGCGCGTCAGGGTGTCAAGCAGCACGCCGGCTCGCGGCCAGCCGTCCGGGTCGTCCGTCGGATTGTCGCCGCCCTCGCCGGGCAGCTGCTGGATCATGATGCCACTGCAGTGTACGTGGTCGGCGGCCAGGCGGACCCGCGTAGGCAGCTGTTCCGATCTCTGGAAGTAGCTCTCGAAAGCAAGGTCGAGGCTGGTCGACTCCAGCGGCACCATGCCCTGATAGCGCTGGCCGCTGGACTGCTCCAGGGTTATGGCGAGATGGGCCGGCGACTGCAGGTCATGAAGGCGCAGCGGATCGGGCAAGGGCTCCTGCCAATGCGCAAGGCCGCGCAGCTCGCCGCTTGCCGAGCACTCGGCATACAGCGAGGTGAGCGGGCCGCCGGCGCGCAGCTGGATCGACAGACTGGTTCCGGACTTGATATGGCCGGTGAACAAGGCGCTGGCGGCCAGATTCTCGCCGAGAAAGCGTTCCAGGGCGGCGGGGTAGGAGGCCTGGCGACAGACCGCATTCCACACTCCACCCAGACGCACGATGGCCCCGCGCACGCCAGCACGCTCGAGCATGAAGCGGTGAATCAGATCGTTGTGTCGGGCTTCGGCCATGCGTCCACTATCGGGACGCGATCCATGCATTGCAAGGCTATGCTGTGAGCCATGCCAACCTTCAGAAAACCGCGAAGACGGACGTGGCGCGCGCGAATCTTCCGTGCGGTCCTCGCGCTGGCCCTGCTTGCCTTGCTGCTGCCGGCACTGCTGGTGCTGTCCCTGCGCTGGCTCGATCCGCCCACCACCAGCTTCATCCTGCGTCAAACTGCCCCGGTGGCGCAGCACTGGGTCGACGCACGGCAGTTGTCGCCGTGGCTGGCGATTTCCGCGGTGGCCGCCGAAGACCAGCTGTTTCCCCAGCACCGCGGTTTCGACACGGCGTCATTGCGCCAGGCATGGGACGAGCGGCAGAGTGGAGAGCGTTCGCGCGGCGCCAGCACGATCAGCCAGCAGGTGGCCAAGAACCTATTCCTGTGGCCTGGGCAAAGCATGTTTCGCAAGGGACTGGAAGCATGGCTGACGGTGCAGATCGAGCTGCTGTGGCCGAAGCAGCGCATTCTTGAGGTCTACCTCAACATCGCCGAGTTCGGCACCGGAGTGTTCGGCGCCGAGGCGGCCAGCCGGCGCTATTTCGGCAAACCGGCGGCCGCGCTGTCGCCGCACGAGGCGGCGTTGCTGGCCGCCGTGCTGCCCAGCCCCAAACGCTTCCGCGTCGAGGCGCCCACGCCCTATCTTCGCGAGCGCGTGAACTGGATCCGGCGGCAGGTGACCCAGCTCGGCGGCCCGGCCTATCTGGCCGACTGCTGCGCAGGGCTGGTGTCGGATCCGCCTTGACCTGAACAGCCTGCGGCCGGGACCGGCAGCTCAGGCCACCAGCGCCGTCTCAGCCACAGCGCCACGCTGACCAGGCCGATCAGCACCGGAACCTCTACCAAAGGGCCGATGACGGTGGCAAAGGCGATCGGCGAGGCCAGCCCGAAGGCGGCGATGGCCACCGCGATAGCCAGTTCGAAGTTGTTGCTGGCGGCGGTGAATGAAAGCGCGGTGCTGCGCGGATAGTCGGTGCCGAGGCTTTTCGACAGCCAGAAACTCACCATGAACATGATCACGAAATACAGCGCCAGCGGCACCGCAATGCGCAGCGCATCCAGCGGCAGCGCCAACACGCTCGATCCCTTCAGCGCGAACATGGCGAAGATGGTGAACAGAAGGGCGAACAGCGTGATCGGTGCGGTGCGCGGCACGAACACGTTGTCGTACCAGTCTGCGCCCCTGCGCGCACGCAGGACACGCCGGGTGAGGTAGCCCGCGGCGAACGGAATGCCGAGAAAGATCAGCACCGCGCGGGCGATGGTCCAGAACGAGACGTCGACGCTGAAACCCTGAATCCCGAGCGCCTGTGGCAGAACGCCCATGAACAGCCACGCATAGACGCTGAAGAACAGCAGCTGGAACACGCTGTTGAACGCGACCAGGCCTGCCACGTAGTCGTTGTCGCCGCGCGCCAGGTGATTCCAAACGATCACCATGGCGATGCAGCGCGCCAGGCCGATGAGAATCAGTCCAGCCATGTACTCGGGGTAGTCGTGGAGAAAGACGACGGCCAGCGCGAACATCAGCAGCGGCCCGATCACCCAGTTCTGCAGCAGCGACAGCGCCAGCACGCGGCGGTCGGCGAAAACCGTGGGCAGCGCTTCATAGCGCACCCTCGCCAGCGGCGGGTACATCATCAGGATCAGGCCAAGCGCGATCGGCAGGCTGACGCCGTCGACGCTGAGCAGATCGAGTGTCGATGCCGCAGCGGGTGCCAGGGTGCCAAGTGCGGTACCCGCGGCCATCGCCACGAAGATCCACAGGGTCAGCCAGCGGTCGAGGAAGGAAAGTCGGCCGGCGGGGCGGTCGGTCATGGCAAAGCCTTGTGGTGGAAATCAGAGGGATGCGAGAAGGGCGGCGACGCGGCGGCCGATGTCGTCGCGCACGCTGCGATAGCCGTCGTCGTCCATGTCGCGTGGGTCAGCCAGCGCCCAGTCCTCGCGGCGTTTCGCCGGCACCCATGGACAGGAATCGCCGCACCCCATGGTGATCACCGCATCGAACGCGATACCGGCGATTTCGTCGAGCGCTTTCGAGCGATGTGTCTCGAGGTCGTAGCCGATCTCCGCCATGAAACGCTGTGCCTTGGGATTGACCTTGCCGGAAGGACGCGAACCGGCGCTCCACGCTTCAACCTGGTCGCCGCCATGCATGTGCGCGAAAGCCTCGGCCATCTGGCTACGGTTGGAGTTTTCAACGCAGACGAACAGCACGCGCTTCCTGGATACACCGCTCATGGACAGACAGCCTCGCTTCGTGCCGTCGGCGCGCAGGATTCGCCACCGCAGCAGTTTTCGGTGAGATAGGCGACCAGGCCGTCCATTCGCGCGAAATCGGCCATCACCTGGATCACTCGGCCCTCGCGGCGGTCCTGGACCAGGCCGGCGTTGCGCAGCGCGTTCAGGTGTGCCGACAGCGTGGCGGGCGGAATACCGACGCGTTCGCGCAGCTCTCCGACACTGAGTCCGTCAGGCCCGGCCTGCACGAGCTGGCGGAATGCCTGCAGGCGATGTTCCTGGCCGAGGGCGCGCAGGGCGGATAGGGCTTGGGCAGTCAGCATGGTTCCATAATTCCAGATATATGGAAATGAAGCAATGGGCCTTACCATCGGGCTTTGTCATTGCGCACGATCCATGAGTCCGATTGCCACCCTTGCCATCGTCACCCCGGCCTTCAACGAGGCTGAAGGCCTGCCCGAGCTGCACCGCCGCCTGTGCGCTGCGGTCGATGGGTTGGGTCTGGATATCAGCATGCTGTTCGTCGACGACGGCAGTGCAGACGACACTTTCGCGGTGATCGAGGCGCTGCAGCGCCAGGACCCGCGCGTCGGCGGCCTGCGCCTGAGCCGCAATTTCGGCAAGGAGCTGGCGCTGACCGCAGGGCTCGACCATGTCGATGCCGACGCCGTGGTGGTGATCGACGCCGACCTGCAGGATCCGCCGGAACTGATCCCGGACATGGTCGCGCGCTGGCGCGCCGGCGTTGACGTGGTCTACGGCCAGCGTATCGCCCGCGACGGCGAGGGCTGGTTCAAGCGTGCCAGCGCAGCGGCCTTCTACCGGATCATCGGCCGCCTGAGCGACACGCCGATCCCGCGCGACACCGGCGATTTCCGGCTCATGAGCCGCCGTGCGCACCAGGCGCTTGGACGAATCCGCGAGCGGCACCGCTTCATGAAGGGACTCTTTGCGTGGGTCGGATTCCGTCAGGAAGCATTTCCCTACCGCCGCCAGCCGCGGCACCAGGGACGCAGCAAATGGGGTTGGTGGCGCCTCTGGAACCTGGCAGTCGAGGGCATCACTTCGTTTTCCGGGGCGCCGCTGCGCCTCGCCACGCCGCTGGGCATGGTGGCAGCTCTGGTTGCCTTCAGCTTCGGCGCGATCATCATTGCCAAGACCCTGATCTGGGGCGATCCGGTTCCCGGCTATCCGTCACTGATGGTGGTGGTCCTGTTCCTCGGTGGCGTGCAGCTCATCGCGCTGGGCGTGATCGGCGAGTACCTCGGGCGGCTCTACGAAGAATCCAAGCAGCGCCCGCTCTATCTGATCGATACCCACCTCAAGGCCACTACGGGCGGCGCGCAGGGTTATCATGGTCCTGAGCAGTCGACGCGGGAGTCCCAACATGCAGACGGTCAATCAGCTGCTGGATGAGAAAGGGCATGAGGTCCATGCACTGGGGCCGGAGGAGCCCGTCTACGAGGCGATCCGCCTGATGGCCGAACGCCAGATCGGCGCGCTGCTGGTCATGGAGGGTGGGCGCATGGTCGGCATCGTTTCCGAACGCGACTACGCGCGCAAGGTGATTCTTCGCGATCGCGCCTCGCGCACCACCCCGGTTCGCGACATCATGACCGCGGAGGTCATCTGCGTGTCCCCGCACGAAACCGTGCAGGACTGCATGCAGCGAATGACCCGCCATCGCATTCGCCACCTGCCGGTGGTCGAGGACGGTGGGGTGCTGGGGGTGGTTTCCATCGGCGACCTGGTGAAGGCGGTCATCGGTGACCAGCAGCAGGAAATCGAGCAGCTGCAGCGCTACATCGCCAGTTGAGGTTGCCCGACGGTCCATTCAGTCCGCGCGGCGGCGAATTTTCCTCTTGCACCATCCACCGGACGACATCGACGGGCGCCTGCAGGCGCTGCTGAAGGAATTCGGCGCCCGCATTCGTGGGCTGGTCCAGTCCCACGGCCTGGTGCGAGGGGGTCTGGACGCCGACGATATCGAGCAGGAAGTGCATATCCGGCTGTGGCGTGCGCTGCAGCGTGACCGGAATGGCCTCTTCCATGCGTCTTATATCCAGAGGATCGTGTTGACCACCGTGGTCGACGCCATGCGCAGGCAGAGCGTGCGTGCAGCCGATGCCCTTCCCGAGGAAGGCGAGGGGCGCGCGACCGAGGCACTGGTCGAGCGGATGGGCCCCGAGCAGCGCGCGCGGGAAACGCAGCGAATGGCGGTTTTGATGCGATGTCTGCACGAACTGCCGCCGCGACGCCGGCAGCCGGTGACCCTGCACCTGCAGGGCTTCGGCTTCCCGGAGATCGGCGAGCTGGTCGGCGTCAGCGCCGAATCGGCGCGCAAGCTGGTCAGTCGCGGACTTGAAGAACTGAAATGCACCCTGCGCGAAGCGGGGATGGAAACCGGAGATGAGTGAGCCACTTTCCCGACTATATCGCCAAGCCCTGAAGCAGGAGCCCGTCGAGGGCCTTGCGGCAGCGCAGCTCATTGCGCTGACCGAGGGCCGGCTTCAGGGAGATGAACGCGACGCGGTGCTTGAGCGCCTGGCGGCGGACCCCGCGGCGCCGGCGCTGCTGGCATTTGTCCGTGAAGCCGATCATGAGGCCCGCATACTGGCCCTCGAACTGCGACGGGCCGACGCCGTTGCGCGGTCCTGGGCACGTCCACGCCGGCGCCGACTGGCGTGGGCCGCCGCTGCGGCGCTTGCGGTGATCGTGCTGGCTGTTCCGTTGTCTCTCAAGGACCAGCAATCCGGCGGCGACCAATTCGCCGCCGATGCCGCCGCATTGGCGGTCGATCGCGAGGTGATCCTTGCCGCTTCCTTCGAGGGAGGTCGGGGTTCTGAAAGCGGCAGTGACAGTCATTCCAACGACAACGGCAACGGCAACGGCAGCATTTTCCACAGTCGCTTCGACGGCTGATCGTCCACCTGCGCGGCACATGCCGCCGCGCTTGAAAATCCTTGGTCCGCCCCAACATCAGCGCCGTCCTGTTGATGTGTCTGGAGTTGCGCGCGATGCCGATCTACGAGTACCAGTGTGCAGCCTGCGGGCATCGGCTCGACCATCTGCAGAGGCTCGCCGACCCCGATCCGCTGGAGTGCCCTGCATGTGCAGCGGCAGCGCTGAAGCGCAGGGTATCTGCGCCTTCGTTCCGTCTGGCGGGAAGCGGCTGGTACGAGACCGATTTCAAGTCAGACAAGGATCGCCGACGCAATCTGGTCGATACCGGCAGCGGCGAAGCCAAGTCCGAGAAGCCGGATGCGCCGGCCAAAGCGCCGGACTCCAGGACACCGGACTCCAACGCGTCGGCGTCGACCTCGAAGCCCGCAGTCAGCAGCGAATGAGCTGCGACGGATCCGCGCCCGCAACCGCAGGCACGGGTGCCGCGATGGCCTGAATTCGAGCGCCGTGGGTGCGTCGCTGCAAGGGGGCTGTACAGCGACCGCCATTACTTCGTAGACTGCACCCAGCCCCCTCCAGGGGTGATCCCGAAAAGGCTTCAGGGCGAACCGTCCTGATCGCAAAGTCCGGCGTCCCGCAGGGAACGGCCGGGTTGCCGAAGGATCCTCCGCAACGGCCCGGAAGAGGAGTTCAATCGACCGGCCGAGCGGGAATCCGAACAGGCACACCCGGCGCAAGCCGGGGCCGCAAAGCCGTGGATCCGGCGCACTCCCGGACAGCCTGGCCGCCGAAGCTTCTGCGCATCGGCCCTGCCAAAAGCACCCAAGACGCACCCCGTATCCATCTCAACGCCCGTTGGCCGCGTCGCGCGCATCGCTGCGCACGCGGTGGCACATCAGCAATGATGCACAGCGGGCGCGCCGGTTTTCCTCGACCCCCCGAAGAGGAGTTGCGGCGGCCGCAAAGGCCGCCGCCTTTTTTTGCTCATTCGAGCATCGAACGCAGCATCCAGGCGTTTTTCTCGTGAACCTGCATGCGCTGCGTGAGCAGGTCCGCGCTCGGCTCGTCGCTGGCCTTGTCGACCACGGGAAAGATCTTGCGCGCGGTGCGCGCGACGGCTTCCTGGCCTTCCACCAGCTGTCTGATCATGGTTTTTGCATCGGGGACGCCGTCCTCCTCCCTGATGGTCGACAGCGCCGCGAACTTCGCGTAGGTGCCGGGCGCCGGGAAGCCCAGCGCGCGAATGCGCTCGGCGATGTCGTCGACCGCGATGGCAAGCTCCGTATATTGCGTCTCGAACAGGGTATGCAGGGTCTGGAACATCGGGCCGGTGACGTTCCAATGGAAATTGTGGGTCTTCAGGTACAGGGTGTAGCTGTCGGCGAGCAGGTGCGACAGGCCCTTGGCGATCTCGCCGCGCTGTTTCTCGGTGATGCCGATGTTGATTTTCATGACGCGCTTCCTGATTCGACTGAGACCACCCACTAAACTACTCCGCCCGCCTGCCGGTGGGAAATTGATTGTTGTGAAGGGCTTCATCGATCTTGTCTATCAAACCACCCGACCTTGATGTCGCCAGTCTACGCAGACGCCTGGACGCCGTGCTCAGCAGCGATCTGCCGCGGCTTCGTGCAATGCTCAAGCGGGCCCGTGGTGGCGATGCCCTGCAGCGACTGCATGAGGAGATCGAAGGTTCTGTTGCCGCGCGGCAGCGGCGTGCGACAACGGTGCCGACGCCGAGCTTCGACCCAGCGCTGCCGATCAGCCAGGAAGCGGCGCGCATTGTCGAACTGATCCGCAAGCATCCGGTGCTGGTGGTGGCCGGCGAAACCGGGTCAGGCAAGACCACGCAGCTTCCCAAGCTCGCGCTTGCTGCCGGGCGCGGTGCGGCCGGTCTGATCGGCTGCACCCAGCCGCGACGCATTGCCGCGCGATCTGCTGCCAGGCGCGTGGCCGAGGAGCTGGGCTCGCCTCTGGGTACGCAAGTGGGTTTCCAGGTGCGCTTTTCGGGTCAGGTCAGCGACGACACCCTGATCAAGTTCATGACCGACGGCATCCTGCTCGCCGAGACCCAGGGCGACCGCGGTTTGTACGCCTACGACACCCTGATCATCGACGAGGTGCACGAACGCAGCCTCAACGTCGACTTCCTGCTTGGCTACTTGCGCGAACTGCTGCCGAGACGACCGGAACTGCGCGTCATCATCACTTCGGCCACGCTCGATACCGAACGCTTCAGCGCCTTCTTCGGCGGCGCGCCGGTGGTGACGGTGGAGGGTCGTGGCTTTCCGGTGGAGGTCCGCTACCTGCCGAGTCCCGAGGAGGCCGGCGGCGGGCGCGGCCTGCTGGAGCACATTGCCCTGGCCTGCGATGAAATCACCGCCGAGGATCCACGCGGCGACGTGCTGGTGTTCCTCGCAGGAGAGCGTGACATTCGCGATGCGCACCAGTGGCTGGAGAGGCGACGCTATCGTGATACAGAGGTGCTGCCGTTGTATGCGCGGCTGTCCAACCGTGATCAGGATCGCGTGTTCCATCCCGGGACGCGGCGCCGCATCGTGCTCGCCACCAACGTCGCCGAAACTTCGCTTACCGTGCCGCGCATCCGCTACGTGGTCGATCCGGGCACGGCGCGGGTCAGTCGCTACAGCCCGCGCCAGCAGGTGCAGCGCCTGCAGGTGGAACCGATATCGCAGGCTGCGGCCGAGCAGCGCAAGGGTCGCTGTGGACGGATCGCGGCGGGTGTCTGCTATCGCCTCTACGACGAGGCAGACTTTGCCGCGCGCGCGCCGTTCACCGATCCGGAGATCCTGCGCGCATCGCTGGCCGGGGTGATCCTGCGCATGCTGGCGCTGCGGCTCGGACACATCGAGGCCTTTCCCTTTCTCGACCCGCCGCAGCCGCGCGCAGTCAGCGACGGCTTCCAGCAGCTTCTCGAACTCGGCGCCATCGATGAAGCGCGCAAGCTCACCGCCAAGGGCGCAATCCTCGCCAGGCTGCCGATCGACGTGCAGCTTGGGCGCATGCTGGTCGAAGCCGAGCAGCTGGATTGCCTGGCGGAAGTCACCGTGATCGCCGCCTTCCTCAGCGCCCAGGATCCGCGCGAGAGGCCCCCCGACAAGCGTGCCGCTGCCGACGCAGCCCACGCCGCGTTCGCCGACCCCGCATCGGATTTCATTGGCATCCTCAAACTGTGGAACGCGCATCGGCAGGCCCATGAGGATCTCAGCCAGTCAAAGCTGCGCGACTGGTGCGCTGAGCGATTCCTCAGCTTCCTGCGCCTGCGCGAATGGCGCGAGCTGCACCGACAGCTGCTGCTCGCCTGCCAGGCGCTGGGCTGGCAGATCAATGACAAGCCCGCCGCGTATGAGCCGATTCACCGCGCCATGCTCAGCGGACTGCCGCTGATGGTCGGGCGACGCAATGAACACGGCGACTTCGAGGGTCCGCGCGGCCGCCGCTTCCGTCTGTTCCCGGCCTCGTCGCTGGCGAAGAAGGCGCCGGCTTGGGTGCTGTCGGCGCAGCTCCTTGATCTGGAGCGGGTGTGGGCCATGCTCAATGCAAGGGTGGAGCCCGCCTGGATCGAGCAGCAGGCCGCGCATCTGGTCAAGCGCAGCCACTTTGACCCCTTTTTCGACAGCCGGGCCGGGCGGGTGATGGTGTATCAGCAGGTCAGCCTGTTCGGGCTCATCCTCGCCGAGCGACGGCGGGTGGACTACGGCCTCATCGATCCGGCCGGCGCCCGCGCCATCTTCATTCGCGAGGCCCTGGCCACCGCCGCACTCACCGCGCGCTGCGATTTCCTGGAGCACAACCGCGCGGTGCTGGCGGAGGCGCAGGAGCACGAGCAGCGCCTGCGTCGCCAGGGTCTGGTGCATGAACCGGAAGGGCTGGTGGACTTCTTCGACCAGCGCCTGCCCGCCGAGGTCCGCGATCGCAACAGTCTTGAACGCTGGTGGCGGCGCGCCGTAGCCGCTGAGCGCCGAAGCCTGCGCTGGTCGCTCGACGACCTGCTGGTGCGCGATGACGATCCGCTGTCACGCTTTCCCGACCACCTCGACATTGACGGTTTCCGCTATGCGCTTGGCTATCGTTTCCAGCCCGGCGCCGCCGACGACGGGATCACCTTGACGCTGCCGCTGGAGCGCCTGAACGCGCTGCAGCCGGGACCGCTGCAGTGGCTGGTGCCGGGCCTGCTTGCCGACAAGGTCACGGCGCTGATCCGCGGCTTGCCGAAGAGCCTGCGGCGCAACTTCGTGCCGGCACCGGACTTCGCCCGTGCCTTCATCGAGTCGGCGCCGAAACCCGAAGGGGCGCTGACCGACGTGATGGGCGCCTTCCTGGAGCGCATCAGCGGAGTCGCGGTGCCGGCCGAAGCCTGGGACGAGACGGCGCTCGATGAGCACCTGCGCATGCGCCTGCAGGTGATCGACGCAGGGTGCCGCGAGATCGGTCACGGCCGATCGCTGTCCCGCCTGCAGGCCGATTTCGGCGATCAGGCGCGCGATGCCTTTGCGCGGCGCACGGCGTCAGAACTTGCGCGCTCGGGTATCACCGGGTTCGACTTCGACGCGCTGCCTGCCGATGTCGAGACCGATACCGGGCTGCGCGCCTACCCCGCGCTGGTCGACCACGGCGACAGCGTGGCCATCGAGGTATTCGAACAGCAGGCCGCCGCACAAGACGCACATATCGCGGGATTGCGCCGGCTGCTGGCGCTGGGCCTGGGCGATGCGCGTCGACAGGCCATTCGCCAGCTTCCGGTCGACGCGCGGCTGGTGCTGCGCCACGTCGCGTTCGGCGGCGAGCGCGAACTGCGCGAGGCGGTGGTCGACGGTGCGCTGGACACCCTGCTTGAGGAAATCGACGCAGGCATCCGCACGCGCGAGGCATTCGAGGCGACGCGCCGCGAATGCGCGCGGCGCCTGTTTGCGCAGGCGGTGGCGCGGATCGAGGTCTGCGAATCGATCCTCCAGGCCTATGCCGATCTGCTGCCGGCCCTGGAGCCTCCGCTGCTCGGATTCGCCGCAGCGAATTTCGAGGACCTGCGCGCCCAACTCGACGCCCTGCTGGTGCCGGGCTTTCCACGTGCATACGATCTGGCACGCCTGCAGCAGCTGCCGCGCTATCTGCAGGCGATGCGTCTGCGCGCCGAGCGCCTGGTCAAGGATCCGGCGCGCGACCAGGCGCGCATGCTGACCGTGGCGCCTTTCGCCGCAGCGCTTGCCTCGATGCAGGCCGATGCGACCCGTGAACGCCTGCGCTGGCTGCTCGAGGAGTATCGGGTGTCGCTGTTCGCCCAGGAGCTTGGCACCGCCGAACCGGTGTCGGAGAAGCGCCTGGCGCGCTGGCTTCAGGCCTACCGCGTCAACGCACGCGGCGCACCCTGACGGTGCGGTTGCTGTCCTCGATCCGGAGTAGCCAGCTGTCCATCATCGCCGGTTCGATACTCACCACCGGATCGGTGGCGCGATGCGAAAAGATGCTGGTGTCGATCTGTTCCCAGATCTGGTCATTCTGCAGGATGAAACGGGTCTTGCGCGGTCCGCTGCCATCCCAGCCGGTGAACTCGCCGTCGATTCGGCTGACAATCGCTCCGGTAGTGGACCAGTCATCGCGCAGACCCCTGCGGTCCTCGCCGGGTGTCGTCGGCGCGGGATTCGCCACGGCACTGCCGGAGGCAGGCAGCTTGGATTCCAGCCACGCATTCAGCTGCGCCAGCTCCTCGGCGCTGAGCTTGTCGAGCCCGGCGGCACGGAACTCTGCTGCGGACATGCGTTCCTCAAGCGAGGAAAAGGTCTGCGCTGAGGCCGAGGCGAACAGCAGGAGAAGTACTGCGGAAAGTAGAAAGCGCATTCGGGAATCCACGAAAGTTCGGCTGAACAGCCGGATAGTTTACGGGAACATCAGGCGATCAGGGTGCGGCAAGCGGTCGCCTTCAAGCCTGAACAGGTGTTCATGTTGGGCCGGAGACCAAATCGTTTCACTTTCGTTGCCCATGCCGTGTCGGTTATGCTTCGGGCGCAAAACCGAATAGCGCCTCCCACCCCCAAGGCGCAGGATTACTCGCGTGCGCAAATCTGCATTGGCTATACCCATATGCCTGATCGCGTCCAGCCTCCTTCCCCGGCCGGCCGACGCCATCAGTATCGAACTCAACTCACAATTTACATTTCCCCTCCTGAACGCCGAATACAACCCGGACGCGCGCCGTCTGGTGGCGACCTCGAAAATCGGCAATATCCAGTGTGGCAGCGGTTCGGAAGTCGTGCCTCTGGGTACCTACAGCCTGCGTCTGGACGGGCAGGACTACCGCCTCACTCCGAACAGCAGCCAGGAAGTGTTCCGTTACGAGGCTGGCAGCGCGATCTTCCGTGGCAGGCTCACCGCGCTCGACGAGCTCATCGGCACCGCGACCTGCGAATCGTCGAATGTCAGCGGTGCCGACCTGCGCCTGCAGCTCAACAGCGAATTGCCGCAACGCATCGGTCAAGGTGTCGTTTACCGCACAGGTTCGCCGCGGCGGCTTGAGGTGCGTGTCATCGATCCGCTGATCTGTTTCGATTTCGGTGGTTCAACCGGCAACCTGCGTCTGGACCTCACCGATGCCAACGACGAGCTGTGGGACATCCAAGGCGTGACCCTGGCGCAGTACGCTCATTCCACCGGACTGATGCGGGTCGAGCTGCCGCCCTCGGTTTCCTGCTTCGGCTTTGACGGCGGCGTGCCCGATACCTCCGGCGGCGCCGGCTTGTCGGAAAGCCTGTACGTCAGCGGCTTCGAAATCGAGGAGATCTATCCGGATCTGGTGATCACCACGACCGAGCTGCCGAGCGGCCTGGAAAATGTGTTCCGCTACCGTATCGAGGTGGTCAACATCGCGCCCGGGGTTGCCGAGAACGTGCGTGTGCGCGACTACTATCCGAAGACCGGCATTCCGCGTTTCGTCGATGCATTGGAAAACTGGACATGCAGTGCGGTTGGAACCGGCGCCAGCTGCGGCAGCGCTGTCGCCGGCGGCGGCCGCGTCGATCTGGTCAACGCGCAGCTGCCACTCCACCTGCCGGGCCAGGGCGCACCGCCGCGGCTGGTAATCGAAGTCACCCGCACCTTTGCCGAATATCAGCTGGGTCAGTCCTTCGCGGTGCATGCGGCAGCGACCATCGCGCCGCCCGCATTTCCCGACAAGGACCGCACCAGCAACTCCTCCAGCCTGCAGACGGTGGTGTCTGAACCGGCGGGTCCGGTGGCTGAGGATGACCTGTTCAGCACTGATCAGGACACCAGCGTCACGGGCAACGTCTTCCTCGACAACGGCTCGGGTCCGGATATCCATCTCACCGGGCAGAACTTCGATGTCGTTGCCATCAA
>CAZGKE010000013.1:21950-24565 GCA_964526035.1 uncultured Gammaproteobacteria bacterium
GCCGGCGACATCACGATTCCCCTGCCCGTGACCGGCGGATCGGTTGCCACCCCAGGCGTGCTGGGATCGAGCTTCGATCCGGACGATGACGCGCTGATCGTGGGCCTGGTCAATGGCTCGGTTTTCGCAGACGGAGGCTTCATTCCTTTGCCCTCCGGTGCGTCACTCTTCATGTGGTCCGACGGCAGGTTCAGCTACGGCTGGGGTGGGGCTGTGGTGGGCGGTTCGGACAGCTTCGACATCACCATCAGCGACGGCGAGTTCACCGGAGTCGCGCGCGTGACCATCAACTTCGTGGCCCCCTGACCCGAATCAGGGCGCCGGCTCGTCCGGCGCCCCTGATTCGTCCCGTCATTCGCGCCTGGTGTCCCGCGACGACGTGGACCGACGGCTTCCGGTTTCCCTCTTGCCTGGGGCCGGGGATTGTTCTACCCAGACTGGTCGCCAAGGCTCTGCCGGCCAGCGAGCGTATGATTTCCGGCTCATGGTCCCGCTCGTCCCCCCATCCAGCGCATTCCAGTGAAAGCCAACGGCACTGCCAGCCTCGCGCAATGGCGCGCGGCTGCTGATCCGCGAATGCTCGCCATCGAGAGCCTCGGCGAGGCGCTCGCGCTGGCGCAGTCGACCTGGCCGGACAGCCATCCGCAAGCCGTGGAAACTGCCCAGGTGCTGGCGGCGCTGGACAGCCTGCACGCCGATGCCGAATCGCTGGCGGCCGCCCTGCTGCACGTGCTGGGCCCTGACCGCGACAGCGTGCAGGCGCTGTTGACGCGGCATCCGGTGCTGCGCCCCCTGGTGGAGGGCCAGCAGGCGGCGCGCAAGGTCTGGGACATCTATCGCAGCCAGGCCGGTGGCAACGCCGAGGGGCTGCGCCGGCTGCTGCTTGCCATCATCCGCGACCTGCGCGTGGTGCTGATCCTGCTGGCGCGGCAAGTGGTGCGCATGCGTTTGGCCGCGCGCGAGGACGAAGACACCCGTCAGGCGCTGGCACGTCTCACCGCCGACATCCATGCACCGCTGGCCAACCGGCTCGGCATCTGGCAGCTCAAGTGGGAACTGGAGGATCTGGCTTTCCGCTACCTGCAGCCAGACACCTACAAGCGCGTGGCGCGGCTGCTCGACGAGCGCCGCGGCGACCGCGAACGTTTCATCAGCGAAAGCATCGCGCGCGTAAGCGGGGCGCTGGCCGAGGCCGGCATCGAGGGCGCCGATGTCGCCGGGCGCCCCAAGCACATCTACAGCATCTGGAAGAAGATGCAGCGCAAGGGCGTCGACTTCGGCGACCTTTACGACATCCGCGCCATCCGCATCCTGGTGAAGGATGTCGGCACCTGCTACGCCGCGCTGGGCGTGGTGCACGGCCTGTGGCACCACATTCCCGGCGAGTTCGACGATTACATCGCCAATCCCAAGGGCAACCAGTACCAGTCGCTGCACACCGCGGTGGCGGGGCTCGAAGGCAAGACCCTGGAGGTGCAGATCCGCACTTGGCAGATGCACGAACACGCCGAGCTGGGCGTCGCCGCGCACTGGCGCTACAAGGAGGGTGGCAGCGGCGACCAGAGCTTCGAGCGCAAGATCAACTGGATGCGGCAGCTGCTCGAAAACCGCGAAGAGGGCGACGACGACCGCGCCCTGCTGGCCGGCTTCAGCACTGAACTGATCGAGGATCGCGTGTATGCGCTGACCCCCCAGGGTCACGTCATCGATCTCGCCCGCGGCGCCACGGTGCTGGATTTCGCATACCATGTGCACACCGAAATCGGTCACCGCTGCCGGGGTGCCAAGATCAACGGTCGCATCGTACCGTTGACCCACCATCCGGCCACCGGCGACCGCATCGAGATCCTCACCGGCAAGGCCGCCGCGCCGCGCCGCGACTGGCTGCTGTCGCACACCGGTTACCTGTCCACTTCGCGCGCCCGCAACAAGGTGCGCAACTGGTTTCATCGCCTCGATCAGGCACGCAACGTGCAGGAAGGACGCGATCTGCTGGAGCGCGACCTCAAACGCCTCGGCCTGGGCCAGGCGGACCTGGCGCCGGTACTCGAGCGCATGCACATGAACCGGGCGGAAGAGCTGTACGTGGCGGTCGCGCTGGGCGACACCACGCCCGCGCAGGTGGCGCGCATCCTTCATGAACACAGCCAGCCGAGAGAGGAACCCGAGGCGGCGCCGCCACCGCGCCGAGGCCGTCAGCGCGCGGCCGACGCGATCGTCATCGAAGGCGTCGGCAACCTGCTGACCACGCTGGCGCGCTGCTGCCAGCCGGTGCCCGGCGACCCCATCCTCGGCTTCATCACCCGTGGACGCGGCGTCAGCATCCACCGCAACGATTGTCCGCAGCTGGTGCGCCTGTCGGCGCGCGATCCGTCGCGAGTGCTGCAGGTGGAATGGGGCGGCCGCGGCGGCAAGGCCTATGAAGTCGACCTGCTGCTGCGCGCCTACGATCGCAAGCATCTGCTGAAGGATGTCACCAACTGCATCTCGCTGACAGACGCGCACGTGCTCTCGGTGGACACGCGGGTATCGCGGGACGAAGGCACTGCCGAGCTGCGTTTCAGCGTGCGCGTCGCCGATTTCGACCAGCTCAGCGGGCTGCTGGCGAAGCTGGC